>JBLMXA010000173.1:0-22680 GCA_050257515.1 Acidobacteriota bacterium
ACTGCGTCTGCGCCCAGCAGATCGTGCCCGTCGAGTCCATGCCGAGGTAGCCGCCGGCGCGCGAGCCGTTGCCGCCGTGCGGATCGGCCGCCCACGCCTCGCTGTTGCCGAGCGTCACGTGCCAGACGTAGCTCGGCTGGCCGTCGATGAAGAAGATCCGCGCACTGCCGGTCTCGTTGCCGGTGCCGGGCTGGCCGCTCGTGTAGTCGGCGGCGGTGCCGAGCGGCGAGTAGTACTCGACGCCGCCGCTCGTCACGTTGCCGGCGGTCGCGAGCAGCGCGACCGGCGGCGCCGGCAGCGACAGGTCGAACTGCGCCGAGTCTCCCGACACGTCGGCGTACACGGTGTGGATCATGTCCTCGAGGATCGTGACGTCGACCGGCGTGCCGTCCTTGACGACGAGCGGCTGCGGGAACGCGGTCTCGATCTGGTTGCCGTCGCTGCCGGCGGTCGGGACCTGGACCGTCGTCGGCTGCGCGCCGCCGGCGGGCGGGCTCGTGACGAGGCCCGTGCCGTCAGTGAACAGGCCGGCGGCGGGATCGTCGATCGTCACCTCGGCAGTCCCGGCGACGCTGATCGACATCGCCGTGTACGTGCCGGTGCTGACCTCGAACGGGCAGTCGAGGATCGACGTCAGCTCCGCGGTGTCGCGCTGGTACGTCGGCTTGCAGCTCGCGAGATCGACGTCGTCGCTCGCGCCGCCGGGTCCCGTGAACGACAGCTTCGTGATCTGCACGGTGCCCGACGTCGGCGACAGGTACCAGTGCCCGCCGGTCGCCGGCGCGATGCCGCCGATACGCGGCCCGCTCTGGGTGGTCGCGCCGCGGACGATGTGCGCGCTGCCCTTGACGCTCGTGCCGCACGCGGCGAGTACCACCAACCAGCTCGTTCGCATTGCAGACGATGTTAGCGCATCGCCGGCGCGGCCGCGCGCACGCCATCGGCGATCGCGAGTGCGGTCTCGGTGAGATCGGCGAGCGCGTCGGGGCCGCGGACGTCGAGCGCGGCCGGGTACACGACCACGACGTCGTCGACGAGCTCGATCACGAGGTCGCGGCGGTCGGCGCGCGCGAGCGTCGCCGCGAGACCGAGCGCGGCGAGCCCGGCGGGATCGCGCGTGTACGCGCGCCAGCCGTCGGGCAGCGCGACGTCGGCCGCGGCGGCCGGCAGCGGCTCGGGTAGCTCGGCCGCGTAGCTCCGCGCGACGCCGAGCCGGTCGCGGAAGTTCTTCGCGACGTGCCCGACGCGCTCGATCGCGTCGTCGTCGGCGAGCCTGTCGCCGCTGCCCGCACGCTTGAGCAGCACGTGCGCGAGCTTGCGATCGAGCTCGCACACGACGACGGACACCGTGCCGCCGATGCGAAACGGCGGCTCGACCGGCAGCCACGCCCACTCGCCGCGCCGCTCGCGCAGCGTCTCGAGATCGAACGCGGTGATCGCGATGTCGGCCTGCCCGCGCGTCACGATCCCGGTGACGACGCGCCGCTCGAACCCGCCGTCGGCGAGGCACCACAGCGCGGTGCGCTGCAGCGCGGTCGACACGTGCGTCAGATCGGGCGCGGGCACGAGCCCGCACGCATCGGCCGCGGCGCGCTGGTGCCTGCGGCGATATGCGCCGCGCGCCGCGAGCGCCGACGCGCCGGCTGCGAGGCCGCCGAGAAAGAGCCACGCGGGCATGCGGCAGAACGTAGCAGAGAGAGATGGGCCGCCAAGACGCCGAGGGCGCCAAGACAGACGCCAGGCGTGTTGCTTCAGAAACCGGTCGCCTTGGCGTCTGTCTTGGCGTGCATGGCGCCATGGCGGCCCATCTGCTCGTGCGCGAGCAGCCAGCTCTTCACCGGCAGCCCGCCGCCGTAGCCGACGAGCGTGCCGTTCGCGCCGATCACGCGGTGGCACGGCACGATGATCGCGATCGGGTTCTTGCCGTTCGCGGCGCCGACCGCGCGTGCCGCGGCCGGGCGGCCGATCGCGCGCGCGAGCTCGCCGTAGCTCCAGGTCTCCCCGTACGGGATCTTCACGAGCTCGCGCCACACGCGCTGCTGGAACGCGGTGCCCTCCGGCGCGAGCGGCAGGTCGAAGTCGCGGCGCTTGCCGGCGAAGTACTCGTCGAGCTGGCGCGCGGTGCGCGCGAGCACCGCGCTACCGCCGGACGGCGCGCCGGGCGCGGGACGATCGGGCAGCGCGAGCGCGACGAGCTCGTCGCCGCGGGCGCACAGGTGAAGCGTGCCGAACGGAGATTCGTAAGCGAGCGAGATCATCGTGCGGTCCTTTCGGAGAGCTGGGTCCACAGGTGCATCACGGCGTACGACCGGAACGGCCGCCACGCCTCGGCGCGCTCCTCGGCGGCGCGCGCGCCGGCGCGCTCGAGCGCCTTCTGGATGCCGAGATCGGCGGCAGGGAACGCGTCGGGCAGGTGCAGCGCGCGCATCGCGAGGTAGTGCGCCGTCCACGGGCCGATGCCGCGCAGCGCGACGAGCGAGGCGACGATCGCGTCGAGCTCGCACGGCCCGTCGAGCTGGACGTTGCCGCCGACGATCGCCGACGCGAGGCCGTGGATCGCGTTCGCGCGCGCCATCGGCATGCCGAGCTTCACGATCCGCTCGGGCCCGGCGGCGACGACCTCGCGCGGCGTCGGGAACCGGTAGCGCAGCTCGCCGCTGCCGACCTCGTGGCCGAGCTGCGCCGCGAACCGCCCGGCGAGCGTCGTCGCGGCCGCGACCGACACCTGCTGGCCGAGCAGCGCGCGGACCGCGGCCTCGAACGGATCGATCGCGCCGGGCACGCGCAGCCCGGGCCGCGCGCGCACCATCGCGGCGAGCGCGCGATCGCGGCCGAGCGCCGCGGCGATCGCGTCGGGGTGCGCGTCGAGATCGAACATCCGGCGCACGCGCGCGCGCAGCGGCATCAGCACCGGGAGCAGCGCCGGCGCGATCGCGAGCTCGAGCGCCGCGCGCCCGCTCGCCGGCCGCACCTCGAGCTCGCCGAGCTTGCCGTCGAGGTGGACGATCCGGCGGTACGTGTCGCCGGTGACGACCTCGACGCCGGGGATCGCGCGATCCTGCAGGAACGCGAGCAGCCGCGCCCAGTCGTACGGCGGGCGGTAGTCGAGCCGCAGCACGATGCCGGGCCCGGTCTCCGCGCGCGGCCGCAGCGACGACGGCGACGCGCCCATCCGCGCCGAGAACACCGCGTTGAACCGGCGCACGCTGCCGAACCCGGCCGCGAACGCGATCTGCGCGAGCGGCAGCGACGTGTCCTGGAGCAGCTGCTTCGCGAGCGCGAGCCGCTGGCTCTGCGCGAGCTCGACCGGCGACACGCCGAGCCGCGCCTCCGTCGCGCGGCGCAGGTGGCGTTCCGACACGCCGAGCTCGCCCGCGAGGTCCGCGATCGAGCGCTCGTTCAGCGCGCCCTCCGCGATCCGGCGCGCCGCGGCCGCGACGAGGCTGTCGACCGCGTCCACCGGCGCCGACCGGCCGCGCCGGCCGCCGCCGGTTTCATCGGTTCCGACCTCGGGCGGCGCGCTGCCCGGCGCGAGCTCCGGCCGGCAGCGGAAGCACGCGCGGAACCCGGCGGCCTCGGCGCGCGCGGCGGTCGCGAAGAACTCGCAGCGGCCGCGCGACGGCGTGCGTGCCGGGCAGATCGGCCGGCAGTAGATCCCGGTCGTCTTGACGCCGACGAAGAACACGCCGTCGAACCGCGGATCGCGCGCCGACAGCGCCGCGTAGCGCGCGTCGTCCGAGAGGGCCTTCTGCATCACGGTCCGGACATAACACCCGGCGAGCCCGTTGACTGGCCGTTTCCGGACCAGGCAGCAACTCTGATACGATGGCGAGATCTATGCGATCCGCACTGTTCGTATGCGCGGCGGTCCTGGCCGCCTGCTCGAGCTCGCACCCCGCGGTTCCGGACGCGGCGAGCGACGTGCCGGCCGCCGACGCGATGCCGGACGCGAGGTCGGCGACGTGTGGCGACGGCATCGTCACGGCGCCGGAGGTGTGCGACGACGGCAACGCGACGACCGAGACCGCGTGCCCGTACGGCACCGCGACGTGCACCGCGTGCAACGCGACGTGCACCGCCGTGCTGTCGCTGACCGGCAACGTGTGCGGCGACGGCGTCACCGACGCGACGCACGAGGCGTGCGACGACGGCAACACGACGACGGAGACGGCGTGCGCGTACGGCATGGCGTCGTGCATGGCGTGCGACGCGACGTGCACGACGGTGATCGACCTCACCGGCGCGTACTGCGGCGACGCCGTCGTCAGCAACGGCGAGGTCTGCGACGACGGCAACAACGTGACCGAGACGTCGTGCCCGTACGGCCAGCCGACGTGCCTCGCGTGCGACGCGACGTGTGCGAACGTCGTCGCGCTGACCGGCCCGTACTGCGGCGACGGCGTCACCGACGCCACCTACGAGATCTGCGACGACGGTAACAACGTGACCGAGACGTCGTGCCCGTACGGCCAGCCGACGTGCCAGGTGTGCGACGCGACGTGCGCGAACGTCGTCGAGGCGACCGGCCCGTACTGCGGCGACGGCATCGTCAGCAACGGCGAGATCTGTGACGACGGCGACACGAGCAACTGCGGCACGTGCGATGCGACATGCAGCACCGCGCAGGCCGGCTTCAATTGCCCGGCCGGCACGCCGTGCACGCAAGACCTGGACTGCACCTCCGGCGTCTGCGATCCGATGACCGCGACGTGCCAGTAGCGCTACTCGTCGTTGTCCGGAGGCAACGCGACGTTCGGCTCGGACCCGAGCGCCGTCGTCGGCGTGGCGACGGATCCGTCGTCGCGCCGCGTCGCGGCGGATTCGAGCATGGCGCGCGTCACCGGATCGAGCGCCTGCCACTCCTCGGCCGTGAGCACGAAGCCGGCAAGCGCGACGTCACCCTTCATGGCACCACGATGTGGAATGTCGCGACGCGCTCGCAAGTTTTCGTGCTAGCTGTCAGCACGTGTCACGCGTGATCACATCGCGCTACATCGATCCACTTACACAAGTGTGGGTCGGCGCCGCGCGCGCGATCGGCCTCTCCGTCGTCCGCACGCCGGACGCGTACGCCGCGACCGATGGCCGCGGCACGCTCGCGATCGGCGACGACGCGGCGCTCGATCGGGACGACAGCCTCGCGCAGATGATCTTCCACGAGCTGTGTCACTCGCTCGTCGAGGGCCCGGACTCGTTCACCGCGCCCGACTGGGGGATGGACAACACCGGGCCCGATCACGACTGGCGCGAGCACGCGTGCCTGCGCGTGCAGTGGGTGCTCACCGGCCGCCACGGGCTGCGCGCGGTGTTCGCGCCGACGACCGACTTCCGCGCGTCGTTCTGGGAAGGCCTGTCGGGCGATGTGCTCGCGGATCGCACCGACCGCTCCGTGCAGGCCGCGATCGCGGCGCTCCGCCGCGCCGAGCAGCCGCCGTGGGCGCCCCACCTGGCCGACGCGCTCGCCGCGACCGCGCGCATCGCGCACGACGCCGCGCGCTTCGCGTGCGACGCCGACGTGCTGTGGTCGCAGGTCTCGCCGCCGCCCGCGCCGCACCCGTCCGGCCTGCCCGCCGGCTCCGCCGCGGCGACGTGCGGCGATTGCGCGTGGAAGCACGGCGCGAACCGCTGCCGGCAGGCGGCCGCGAAGATCGATCCGGCGTGGCCGGCGTGCGAGCGGTTCGAGGCCGCGCTCGACTGCCAGACGTGCGGCGCGTGCTGCCGCGCGGCGTACCACTCCGTCGAGGTGTCGCGCCGCGATCCGGTCGTCAAGAAGCAGCCGGCGTACATCGTCGATCGCACGACGTACCTCGAGATCCGCCGCACCGGCGACCGCTGCGCGGCGCTCCACGGCGGCGTCGCCGACGGCGACCACGTCACGCGCTATCACTGCGCGATCTACGACGATCGCCCTCGCACCTGCCGCGACTTCACGCTCGGCTCCGCGCACTGCCTGACCGCGCGCCGCCGCGTCGGCCTGTCGCTCTGAAGATCGGAAATTGAACCGCCAAGGCGCCGAGCGCGCCAAGCAAGAGCCAGAAGACTGGATCTGATCGATCCGATCTGCTGGCTCCGGCTTGGCGACCTCGGCGCCTTGGCGGTTAATTCACTTCTGCGGCGTGCCGCCTGGGCCGGGCTGCGTCGGCGGGCGCGGGCGAGGCGGCGCCGGCGGGATCGTCACGCTCGGCGGCGTGCCGGCCGGCAGCACGCGCTGCGCGATCTGCGTGATGTCGACGCCGAGCATCTGCTTGAGCTGCTCGGCGGTGACCGCGGCCTTGACCGCGAAGTTCGAGCCGTTCGCGGCGAGCTCGCGGTCGATCACGGTCAGCTTGTCGATCGGCATCTCGCCGACCGTCTGCATCATCGTCGACACGAGGTTCTGCAGCTTCTGCGCGACGAAGATCTGCCGCGCGCTGTCGCCGGCCTTGCCCCACGTCTCGCCGAGCGAGCGGATCGCCGCGGCGGTCGCCTTGCCGTCCTCGACGATCTTCGACGCGGTGCCCTTCGCCTGCGCGACCATCTGCGACTTGCGCGCCTCTGCCGGCTTCACCTTGTCGGCGATCAGCTGGAAGCGCACCTGCGCGAGCCGCGCCTGCTGGACCGCGACCTCGGCCGTCGCCTTCGCGAGCAGCGCCTGGACCTGGCCCTTGCTCTCGGCGATCAGCGCGCCCTTGCGCGTCGTCGCCTCGGCGATCCGGCGCTGGCCCTCGGCGCGCGCGGTCGCGATCTCGGCGTCGACCTTCGCGATCTCCTGGTTCATGAGGTTCTGCGCCGCGTTCTCCTGCGCGAGCGCGTGGTTCTCGGCCTCCGCGATGCGCGACCGCTTCATCAGCTCCGCGGTCGACCGGCGGCCGATCGAGCCGAGGTAGCCCTTGTCGTCGGAGACGTGCTGGATCTTCAGCGTGTCGAGCTCGAGGCCGAGGCGCGCGAGATCGTGATCGGCCTCGTGCAACAGCTCGCCGGCGAACTTCTCGCGATCCTGGTTGACCTCCTCCGGCGTCAGCGTCGACAGCACGCCGCGCAGGTTGCCCTCGAGCGTCTCGCGCGCGACCGCCATGATCTGCTCGCGCGTCATGCCGAGGAAGCGCTCGATCGCGTTCGCGAGCTGATCGGTCTTGCTCGACACCTTGACGTTCGCGATGCCCTGGACCATCAGCGGGATGCCGCCCTTCGAGTACGCGCCCTCGACGCGCAGCTCGATCAGCATGTTCGTGAGGTCCATGCGATCGACGACCTCGATCATCGGGACGCGGATGCCGCGCCCGCCCTGGACGACGCGATAGCCGACGACGCGCTCGCCGTCGAGCCGGCGGTGCGCGCCCGAGAAGATCAGCACCTGGTTCGGCGGGCAGATGTAGATCATGCGCTTCAGGATGACGATCAGGACGAGCAGCGCTCCCACGATCGCCGTGACTCCGACGGCTGCCAAGTTCTGCATGACTAGCGACCTCCGTTTCCGGCGTTCGTGGTGGTCCCGGTGATCACCTGCGCGACGTCGACGCCGAGCGTCCTCGACACCTGCTCGAGCAGCGCGGTCATCGTCGCCGGGTACGCCGCGGCGTACGCCGGGATCGTCTTGCCGTCGCCGCCGTCGATCAGGTTGACCTGGGCGACCTTGAGGCGCTTCGCGGCATCGGCGACGTCGCCGAAGATCTGATCGAGGTGCTGGAGCACGAACATGTCCATCGCGCGGCCGCCGCTGTCGCGCCACGCGGCGCTGACTTCGGAGAGCGCGGCGGCCTGGGCCTCACCGTCGGCGGCGATCGGTGCGGCCGAGCCTGCGGCGAACAGCTCGCGCACCTGCTGGTCGACCTCGGCGGGGATCGTGACCTCCGCCTGCAGGCGCAGCTGCTCGAGCTGACCGCGGATCTTCTGCAGCTCGAGCTCGGCCTCCGCCCTCGCCTGCTGCCCGGCGGCCTCGGCCCGGACCTCCTCGCCGCGCGCCTCGGCCTCGACCTCCGCCTTGATCTGGCGCAGCTCGTTCTGCTTGCGCTGCACCGCGGCCTGCGCGTTCGTCATCGCGACCTCGCCGCGCGCGCGTGCCGCGGCCTCGGCCTGCTCGGCCTCGCGCGTCGCGTCGGACTCGGCGACCTCGGCGGTGCGCAGGATCTCGGCGATGCGCTGGCGGCCGATGCTCTCGAGGTAGTTGCCGTCGTCGGTGACGTGCTGGATCTTCAGCACGTCGAGCTCGAGGCCGAGCTTCTCGAGATCGGGCCCCGCGCTCTCCTCGAGGTGGCGCGCGAACTTGAGGCGGTCCTGGTTCAGCTCCTCCGGCGTCATCGTCGCGATGACGTTGCGCAGATGGCCCTCGAGCGTCTCCTTCGCGACGCGCGCGATCTCGCTGCGGTCCTTGCCGAGGAAGCGCTCGATCGCGTTGCCGATGAAGCGGCGGTCCGTCGACACCTTGATGTTCGCGATCGCGTGCACGTTGAGCGGGATGCCGCCCTCGGAGTACGCGCCCTGCACCGCGATCGGCACCGAGATCAGCGACACGTCCATGCGGCTGACGGTCTCGACGACGGGCACGCGCACGCCGCGGCCGCCGAACACGACGCGATAGCCGATCACGCTGCCGTCGGCCGCCTTGTGCTTGCGGCCCGAGAAGATCAGGATCTCGTTCGGCCGGCAGATCCGCAGCAGCGAGCGGTACAGCATCAACAAGAACAGCACGCCGAACGCGGCGAGCGAGCCATAGATGATCGCTAGGTCTTCATGGCGCATGACAATCCCCTCCCGTTGGAATCAACGGAGCAAGCCCTCGAGCAGGTGAGGCTACACTTCGGCTTTGGTGACGAGCAACGACCCGGCGTCGCCTTCTGAGACGACCAGCACGGCGGTGCCGGTCGGGAGCTCCCCGACATCGTCGACGACGTTCGCGACGAAATCCTCGGCGCGCCCCTTCACCTCGAGGCGTACCTTGCCCGGTTTACCGGGGGCCGCCGGGAGCACGAGCGTGCCGGTCGCGCCGACGAGCTCGCGGGTCTCGACGCCACTCGACACGCTCTTGCGCGACAGCGAGCGGATCACGGCGACCGCGAGCACGCCGCTCGTCCACCCGACGGCGAGCGCACCGGCCGCGGTGATCGCCTGCCGCTCGCCGAGGCGCTCGAGCACCCAGCCGGTCGCGCCGCCGAACGCGAGCAGGAACGTCCAGAACCTCAGCGACGTGATCGGCGCCCAGCCCAGGCCGGCAGCGCCGCCGTCGTGGGCGTGTCCCTGATCGTGATGGCCGCCGAGCACGAGCGACGCGACGAGCAGCGTGGCACCGAACGCGACCGCCCCGAGGTAGATGTGGCTCATCACGCTGACTCTGCGGCTCCCACCGATCCGATGCCATGAATGTGGCCATCGTTGCCAGCGCGCGCAAATGGAATCGGTGCCGCAACGCGGCAACGCGCTCCTACTCGGACCAGAACGCGGCAAGCAGCTGCGCGCGCGACGCGACACCGATCCGCCGCATGAGCTGCGACAGCTGCTGCTCGACCGTCGCGGGCGAGCAGCCGAGCGCGGCCGCGATCGCGTCGTCACTGTCGCCGCGCACGAGGTGGCGCAGCACCTCGGTCTGTCGCGGCGTCAGCTTCCACATGCCGATCGCCTGCGCGAGGCGCGGGTCGCGTTCGTCCGCGTGATCCTCGATCGTGGCGGCGACCTCGCTGCCGTCGTGCTCGCGGCCGAGCACGACGCGCAGCGCGAGGCTCATCGCGCGCTTCGCGCGGCTCGCGAGCGTGTGCGACGGCGGCAGCTCGATCTCCCAGATGCCGTGATCGCCGGCGAGGTCGGCGGCGACGACCGTCGCCGACGGCAGCCCGAGGAGGCGCGACAACCCGCGCCAGCCGCCGGTCGAGCCGCGGAACAGCGCCTCGCACGGGCGCGCGCCGTCACGCAGGTGCGCGCTGATCCGCACGCGCGAGCCGATCAGGTCCTCGAAGCGGTGCGCGACCGGCGGCCACATGAGCGGATTGCCGACCTCGGTGACGAACCAGTAGAACTGCTTCGGGCCGATCACCGCACCGGCGATCGCGCGCAGCTCCGGGAACACTTGATGGTAGCCGGCCTCGAGCAGGTCCTCGAGGCCGTCGGGCGCGCGCTCCGCGATGCGCTCGACGATCACGCAGTAGTCGTCCCACGCGACGCGCTTCACGCGCGACAGCGACTCGCCGTCGAACGGCAGCCCGTCGAACAGGCCGTCGGCCGGGAGCCCGTGGAGCTTCACGAGATCGACGGCGGCCTGCACGGTACGAGCCCAGACTTCGTGCGTCCCCCGCACCCACGAAAGGTAGCCTATAGATAGAATGCGGCCAGCCCGAACTTGTTCGAGGTCGTGTCGAGGACCTCGAAGCTGTCGCGGCCGCGCTGCGTCGGCAGCATCGACTTCGGCGCGGTCACCCGGCTCGTCTCGGTGATGATGAAGTAACGCCGGCCTAGCGGTGCACGCGTGCGATCGTTCAGGTACTTCGTGAACTCCGCGTTGTTCGGGTTCGGAAACGACGTCTTCATCTCCGGCAGGAAGCCCCAGATCTCCTCCGCCGACCAGAAGTTCTCGCCGCGCCAGTACAGCTGCCACGCGAGCAGCCGATCGGCATCGACGACGCGCAGCGGGCGCCGGCCGCGCGGCCCGTCGGCGGTGCCGATCATGTCGGCCTTGCTGCGCTCGCCCGGAGCGAACGTCACCGTCACGGTATGGGCCGCGATGTGCGTGACCATGCCGAGCATCTCGACGGTCTTCTCGACCACCGGCTCGTTGTCGGCCTTGTGCAGCTCGATCGTGATCGTCATCGGCTGGCCGAGCTGCAGCGTGTCGGGGATGAACGTGTCGAACGACCACGTGTTGGCCGCGGCGTGCCAGTCATCCCACACCTCGCCGCGCCCGAAGTACGCGAGCTTCTCGCCGTAGATCGTGCGCTCCTGGTAGTACGTGCGCATCGCCTCGCGCATGCCCCAGTGGGTGCCCGCGATCGGCATGTAGATCTGCAGCGACCACACGCAGATGGCGACGCCGACGCCGCCGAGCACGACGACGCCGGCGCGGCGGAACCGCGTCGCCGCGAACGCGATCGCGACCGCCGCGGCGATGCCGAGCGCGAGAAAGCCGTCGGATGGATCGATGAACCACGGATCGCCCGCGGGCCACGGCCGGTCGTAGCGGAAGATGAACATCTCGATCCAGCGCTCGGGCTCCCACATCAGATCGCGGCACACGAGCAGCACGATGCCGATGCCGATCGCGGCGAACAGCGGGTGCAGCCGATCGCGGCCCGCGATCAGGTCATCGAGGAAGAACGCGACGAGGATGCCGAGCGCCGGCACGACCGGCAGGATGTAGTGGTGGAACTTCGTCTGGACGACGCCGAAGAACGCGAAGCCGGCGATCGCCCACAGCCCGACGAGCATGCGCACGCGGCCCTCGCGGGTGTCGGTGCGCGCGCGGAGCAGCGTCGCCGCGAGCGCCGCGGGCAACAGCGCCGCCCACAGCCACATGCCGTGGCCGATCTGCGACGTGTAGTACTCGAACGTGCCCGGCGAGTTGTCGACGCCGATCGCGGCGCGATCGAGGAGGTGCGTCATCAGGTACTCGTCGATGAACCGGATGCCGTCCTTCATGTACATCGCGATGTGCCACGGCAAGAACGTCGCGATCATGAGCAGCAGGCCGCGCTTGAGCTCGAACGCGCCGTCGTAGAGGTCGCGCCAGCGGTGGCGGAGCGCGACGTGCAGCACGCCGACGAACCCGACCACCGCGAGCCCCGGCGGGCCCTTCGCGAGCACGCTGATGCCGAGCAGCGAGTAGCAGCCGAGCAGGTAGAGCTGGCCGGTCGTGCGCAGCGGCGCCATCGCGAGCACGTGATCGACGACATCCGCGCCACGCCACTTCCAGCGCTGGATGCCGAGCACGTCCCTCAGCCAACCCCACACGCCAGACCACATCCCGAACAACATGAGAGCCATCATCACGGGCAACAGCACGGCGGGTGGCACGACCGCGCGGATCGCGAGCTGCGGCGAGACGACGAAGTAGACCAGGTAGTAGAGCGCCTGCCAGGCGACGAACCCGCCGACGAGCGCGAGCGTGACGTGGCGCGCGTCGATTCCGACGAAGCGCCCGCCGAGCCGTGATCGATAGAGCACGGGGATCGGCCGGTCGCCGTCCTCGAGCGCGAGCGCGAACAGCGCCAGCGCGCCGATCGTGCACGCGACGAGCGGCATGTCGGGGATCGCCTGGCGCGCGACGAGGCAGTAGAACGGCGATGACCCGACGACGAGCAGCGCGAGCCACGCGAGCCGGCGTGACACCAGCCGCGCGAGCATCCACCACATCATCACGAGCCCGAAGATCCCGCACAGCACGAACGGCAGGCGCAGCCCGAACATCGTGCGCGTGCTCGCGACCATCTCGCCGGAGTAGCCGCCGTCCTTGGCGACGCCGGCGGCGCGCATCCCGGCGGCCATCAGCCAGAACGTCAGCACCGGCTTGGACCGGAAGCCCTCGTTATCGTTGTGGTCGCCGGTCGACGTGCCGGGCCACTGCATGTGCACGAGGTCGTGATCCTGCAGCATCATCCGGCCGACCTCGCCGTAGTGCGTCTCCCACGGATCGACGAGCGAGTAGTTGCTGATCCCGGGGAGCAGGACGGCGCCCGCGACCAGGACGACGAGCGCGAGCTCGAAGCCTAAGGGGCGGCGCGACATACGCGGCGCACCTTATCACTCACTTCCCCTCCGGCGTAGCACCCCGCGGACTAGCTCTTCGTCGCCGCGATCCACGCATCCACGCGCTCCGCCAGCACCGGCAGCGTCACCGCGCCCGCGCCGAGCACGACGCGGTGGAACTCCTTGAGATCGAACTTCGCGCCGAGCTTCGCCTCCGCCTCGGCGCGCAGCCGCAGGATCTCGAGCTGGCCGACCTTGTACGCGAGCGCCTGCCCGGGCCAGCCGATGTAGCGATCGACCTCGTTGGAGATGTTGATCGGCGTCAGCGCGGTGTGCGCGCGCATGAACGCCTCCGCCTGCTCGCGCGTCCAGCCCATCGCGTGGATGCCGGTGTCGACGACGAGCCGCGACGCGCGCCACGCGTCGTAGCTGACCTTGCCGAGGCGGTCGAGATCGCCGGTGTAGAGGCCCATCTCGTCGGCGAGCCGCTCGGTGTACAGCGCCCAGCCCTCGACAAACGCGGTCGAGCCGTCGAGCTTGCGGAACGCCGGCAGCGCGCCGAGCTCCTGCGCGATCGCGATCTGCAGGTGATGGCCGGGGATCGACTCGTGCCACGTCAGCGCCTCGAGCTCGAAGCGCGGCCGCGTCTCGGGCTTGTACGTGTTGACGAAGTACTCGCCGGGTTTGCTGCCGTCGTAGTGCGGCTGGCGGTAGTACGCGATCGTCGAGTACGGCGCCTCGTATTCGGGGATCTCGCGCATCACGCAGTCGGTCTTCGGCAGCACCGAGAAGAACCGCGGGATCGCGGCCTTCGCGCGGTCGAGCGCGTGCTGCGCGGCCTCGAGGATCTGCTCGCGATTCGCGAAGTACAGCGACTTGTCGTCGTGCAGCCTCGCGATCGTCGCGGCGAGATCCGGTGTGCCGAGCACCTTGTTGCCGAGCTCGGCGAGCTCGCGATCGGTGCGCGCGATCTCGCGCAGGCCGAGCTCGTGGAGATCCTTCGGTGACATCGCGAGCCCCACGTGGCTGAGGATCGCGGCGCGGTAGCACGCGTCGCCGTCGGGCATGCCGTAGAGTCCCTCGTGATCGCGCCGCGCGCGCGGCATGAGCTCGTCGCGCAGGAAGTCGCGCATGCGGCGGAACGCGGGCGCGACGTGCTCGCGGACGACCGCGCGCAGCTCGCCGAGCCGGCGGTCGCGCCACGGCTCGTGCGCCTTCGCCCACGGCGGATTGGACATCGCCCACTCGTCGACCGGTTTCGCGAGCTCCTGGTCGAGCTGGTCGATCGCGCGCCGCACCTTCTCCGCGGACGACACGCGGCCGTCGGCGAGCCCGAGCCGGAGGTTCGCGATCGTGTCGTCGACGGCCTGCTGGCCCTGGCGCATCCGCGCGATCAGGTTCTGCGCGTCCCGCTCGGTGTGCACGGTGTGCGACTCGACGAGATAGCTGAGCTCGCCGAACACGCTCGAGCCGCCGGAGTCGACGAGCCACTCGTGGAACTTGCAGACGTCGAGCGCGCGATCCGCCTCGAGCCGGCCGCGCAAGAGCTCGAGCGTCACGCGATCGGTGTCGCCAAGGCGCTTGCCGTCGATCGCGGCGAGCTTGCCGAGGATCTGATCGCGCTCGCGCTGGCTGCGCGCGATCGCGGCGGCATCGCGCGGCGCGAGCTGGTCGTCGAAGCGGTGATCGCCAAGCGTGGTCGCGTACGTCGGCGCCCACCGCATCGTGTACTCCCAGTGCTCGGCGACCGCGGCGCGCAGCGCGGGATCGGTGATGCCGGCGACCGCGTCGGCGGCGAGCGGAGAGCGGGGCGGCTCGTGCATCGTCGGTTCCTTCGTGCCGGCCCCGCATGCCGCGAGCGCGACGAGCGAGGCGAGGCAGCGGTGCAACATGCGGCTCGTTGTAGCATCCTGGCGGGTATGCGTCGTGCTGTGCTCGCCGGGCTCGTGGCGGCATGCGGCCACCCTGCAGCGGTGCCGGATGCCGACCGCGCGTACGCGCTCGTCAGCACGCTCGAGATCGTCAAGCCCGTCGATCTGGCGGCGATGACCGATGATTTCCAGGACACGCGGCTCGTCTCGGAGACCGCCCGCACGATCACCGTCGAGGTGCGCAGCTACCCGCTCGCGAAGGGGCCGCCGATCACGGGTGATCCGCAGTGGCGCCGGCACGACCTCGCCGACGTGCGGCTGTGGCCGTACCTGATGCCCGGCCCGACGTCGAACTGGGACGACGCGATGCGCGGCGAGCTGATCGCGGCGCTGCGCGCGAACGGAATCGACCCCGATCGGCTCGACGACAAACAGCTCGTCGAGCAGACGAGCGCGTGGCTGTTCGCGAGCGGCAGCTTCCGTCACCTGAATGACTTCATCGCGTACTACGTCACGTTCGAGAGCGGACAGCCGCGGGTCAACCCGGCCCTGAAAGACGAGTTCGACGAGCAGCGTGCGAGCTGCAAGCTCGCGAGCGACGAGCAGACGATCGAGCTCGGCGTGCTCGGCAAGCAGATGTTCGAAGCGCGCGTGGACGGCGACTGCACGGCGTCGGCGATCCTGGAGACCACGGTGATGCGCGCGCTCGGGATCCCGACGCGCATCATCGAGACGATCCCGATCATCGACGGCAACGATCCCGCACAACGCGCGCAGGTCGCCGCGCTCCGTCACGCGGGTGTGCGCCGGACGATCGAGCGCGGCGTGCCGAGCAACACGTGGGCGAACCACACGTACGTCGAGGTGTTCGTCGGCGGCCGGTGGGTGCGGCTCAACTACTCGCGGCTCGGTCAGCCGCCGCTCGATCGCCACTACTTCGGCATGATGATCCACGTCGCGACGCTGCGCGACTGGGGAGAATCGCGGCTCGGCCAGAGCTGGGGCGAGCACGTGTTCGGGCTCGGCGCGAAGCTGTCGTCGCAGAACCCGTATCGCTCGCTGTCGCTGCACGACGAGATCGCACCGGGTGCACAGCTCGATCTGTCGCCGGTGAAGACGACGACGATCCGGCGCGTCCTCGTCGGCGGCGAGCCCGGGCTTCCTGCCGACGCGAGCGCCGCGCTCGCGCAGCACCACTGCTTCGTGCTCGTGACGCCGGATGTCGACGACGATTACAAGGACGATCCCGTGCAGGTGTCGCTGACCGCGGGTGGCCAGCCCGCGATCCTCGCCGACGTGCAAGGCAGCATCACCGGAGTGAGCCCGGACATCGACGGCTACTTCACCTGCCCGCGCGCCGCCCCGCAGGCGGGCGTCGCGTATCGCATCGTGCCGCGCGCACCCGGCTGGCGCGTCGCGGGCGAGCTCACTTACGTGGCGCGGTAGGATCGATCCCGCGCCGTGTCATGATCTCGAGCGTGTAGTGGCCCGCGGACGTGCCGTCGGCGCGCACGTGCCAGTAGTCGGACAGCTCGGCGAGCTTCGCGTGGACCTTCGCGCCGGCGCGCAGCGACGGCACGCTCTCGGGATCGCTGTCGAGCGTGCCGTCGAGCGTGTCGCCGTGGAACGCGATCACGTCGATCCACATCCACTCGATGCCGCCGTCGACGGTCGTGAACGGTGCCTTGACCTCGAGCCGCTCCTTCGGCGGGATGCCCTTCGCGAAGTGCGGGCGCAGCGCGGCGAGCTCCTGCCGCGCGCGCGCGCGGGCTGCGAGGATCTCGGGGTCGTCGGCGCGGACCTGCACGACGTGATCGGCGATGGGTCCGTAGAAGCGGTCGAGCTGCTGCACGAGCTGCTCGACGCCGGTGCCGTCGGGCGACTCGAGCTGCATCGCGAGCGGCGCACCCGGCAGGTCGGGCTCCGCCGCCCACCGCACGCGCCACGCGAGCTTGGCCTTGCCGCCGTGCGCGCGGATGTCGCCCTGCCCCCAGCTCGCATCGAACGCGGCGAGATCGATCGCGAGCTCGCCGGGCGCGGTGATGTCGCCCTTGCCGACGAGCGTCTGCGCGGTCGCGTCCATCACGAGCGTCAGCTGGTCGAGCAGCGCGGGCGCGGCGGCCGGGATGTACAGCTCGGGGAACCCGAGCCGGCGCATGCCGAGCGTGTCGAGGTACGGCGTCGTGTTGTCGCCGGTCACGCCGTGCACGGTGATCAGCTCGCGCAGGTCGAGCGTCGCCGGCACGCGCCTGTCGAGCTCGCCGGCGCGGTACAGCTGGCCCGATCCCGGATCGAAGATCCATCCGGTGTCGGCGAGCCCGCGCGCGATCTGGGCCACCGCGCGCAGCTGTGCGAGTCCCGCGCCCGGCGCGATCAGCACGACCGCGCCCGGCGACGCACCGATCGCCGCCTCGTCACCCTTCGCGTCGCCGACGAGCGAGTGGACGTGCAGCTGGTCCCAGCCGAGCTCGGCGAGCGTCGTGCGGCGCACCGTGATCGCCGCGCCGGCGCGCGCGCGCGCGAGGTGCTCGATCGCGGCGACGTCGCCGCCCGCCGGCACGATCACCGCGAGCCCCGCGTTGTCGACGAACCCGCGCACCTGGCCGGGCTGCACGAGCTCGCCGGCCTTCGGCGGCGGCGCCGCGGGCCTGGGCGGGTCGACCGCCGTCGTGCGGTCGCACGCCCCGGCGCAGACGATCGCCACCAACCAGCCGCTTCGCATCGCGCGCCACGGTATATGTAGCGGCGGTGAACGTCCACCTGTTCGACGGTACGTACGAGCTGTTCCGCGCGTGGTTCGGTGCGCCGCCGGCGCAGCACGGCGGCGTCGAGGTCGGCGCGACGCGCGCGTTCCTGCGCTCGCTCGCCGGCGCGCTGCGGACCGGCAAGATCACGCACGCCGGCGTCGCGTTCGATCACGTGATCGAATCGTTCCGCAACGACCTGTTCGCCGGCTACAAGACCGGCGAGGGGCTCGATGCGCGGCTCGTCGCGCAGTTCCCGATGGCCGAGCGCGCCGCCGCGGCGCTCGGGCTCGTCGTGTGGCCGATGATCGAGTTCGAGGCCGACGACGCGATCGCGACCGCCGCCGCGCGCGCCGGCGCCGATCCGCGGGTCGAGCAGGTGCGCATCTGCGCCGTCGACAAGGACATGTGCCAGTGCGTGCGCGGCACGCGCGTCGTCGAATGGGATCGCTGGAAGGACGTCGTGCTCGACGAGCCGGCGGTGGTCGGCAAGCACGGCGTGTCGCCGCCGTCGATCCCGGATCTGCTCGCGCTCGTCGGCGACACCGCCGACGGCATCCCGGGGGTGCCCGGCTGGGGCAAGTCGTCCGCGTCGCGCGTGCTGACGGTGTGGCAGCACGTCGACCGGATCCCGGGCGACCCCGCGACGTGGAACGTGCCCGGGCTGCGCGGTGCCGACCGGCTCGCCGCGATGCTGCGCGAGCACGCGACCGAGGTCGTGCTGTACCGCACGCTCGCGACGCTGCGCACCGACTGCCCGATCCGCTGCGACGTCGACGACCTCGCCTGGCGCGGCCCCGATCGCGCCGCGCTCGCCGCGCTGTGCGACGAGCTCGGGCTGGCGGTCGACGCGGTGCGGGTCTAGTTCGCGCTCTTGTCGATCGTGACGTTCACCGACGCCTTCTCGGCCGGCAGCTTGAGCTTGCCGATCACGCCGAGCAGGCACGACTTCACCGACGCCTTCGACGCGCCGTCGATCGTCGTCGTCGCCTTGCCGCTGGCATCGACCTTGACGTGGATCTCGACGTGATCGCCCGGGCCCAGGCACGCGCGCAGCGCGGGCTCCTGCGCCTCGACGATGTCGGCCGCGTCCTGCTTCGACATCGAGCCGCCGCGCAGGTGCGGCGAGCTGTCCGGCGCCGGCGCGCTCTCGGTCTTCGCCGGAGCGGCCAGCTTGTCGGCCCGCCCGGTGTCGGCCGGGGCCGCGGAGCGGTGGGCCGGCTCGGACTTCGGTGCGTGCGGCGCGGGCTGCGTCGCGGGGGGCGGAGGAGCGGTGGGAGCCGCGGAGCCCTGCGCGGGAGCGTTGGCGCTGACCGAGGTGTCGGCGGCGCTGCGCTCGGCCGGGCGGCCCGCCGACGACATGTCCTGGATCACGACCTTGGCGTTGCCCTCGTCGCGCGGCAGCTTCCACGCGATCGAGTCGCTGACCTTCTGCTGCTTGTTCGCGCCGAGCTCCCAGTGGGCGAGGTTGTGGGTCAGCTCGACGACGACCCGGCCGTCGGCGCCGGTCTCGATCACGTCGTCCGCCTTCAGCGCGTCGCCGACCGCGAGCGGCTTGCCCGCGACCGTCACCTTGCCGGCGACCTCGAGCACCTTGCCGGCGGCCTCCCCGGGCTGCGGCTGGCTGGCGGCGGCCTCGTCCTTGCTCTTGCTGCAGGACACCGACGCGACGGCAAGGGCGACCACGAGGAGCACGCGCGACATGCGGTTGACTATACGTGATGCGCTCGGCATACGCCGGGTTGGACACTGCCAGAGCCTTCGGGCTTGGCCGCCGGGGGCTGGCCGGGCATCCTGGGCACCGTGAGGGGTCACGTGCTGCTCGTCGTCGCTGCCTGCGGTGCCTCGGCGCACGTGCGGCGGCCGAACGACGGCACGATCGCCGGCATCGCCCGCGATCACGACAGCGGCACCGCGGTCGCGAAGGCCCAGGTCCAGGTCCGCCGGGTCGGCGAGCTCGCGGCGCGCACGCTCGTCACCGGCCGCGACGGCCGCTACGCGCTGCCGCACCTGCCGCCCGGCCGGTACTCGCTCGACGCCTCGTTCGCGGGGCAGCCGATCGATGTCGAGAACATCGCCGTGCACGCCGGCGACACCGCGGTCGTCGACCTCGTGTTCACGCTCGGCCGGCCCGATCCGGTCCACATCGACTTCGGCGATCCGAAGGCCGGCGCGATCGACCACTACCGCCCGCCGCACCTCGCGGCGACCCGCGCGATCATCGAGGGCACGGTCAACGACGCCGGCAGCCACGACCGCGTCGCCGGTGCGGTCGTGACCGTCGTCGGCTCCGGCATGGCCGCGCTGCAGACCGTCAGCGACGACGAGGGACGCTACCGGTTCGAGGCGACGCCCGGCGTGTACGCGGTGAGCGCGTACTACGCGATCGGCGGCCGCGCGCAGATCGAGGTCCGCCGCAGCGACATCCACGTCGCCGGCGCCGAGGCGGTCGTCGTGCCGCTGTGGGTCGAGCTGGCCGGGCAGTGACTCAGCTGAACCAGAACCGGATGCCGAACGAGAAGTCGATGTCGAGGTAGACCGACCGCGCGGTGTAGTTGCGGTAGAAGTCGAGCGTCGGCACGAGCTGCAGGAAGATATCGAGCGGCACGTTGTTGAAGTCGAACGAGATGCCGACCGGCACGCGGATGCCGAACAGATCGGCGCTGCTGCACACGCCGGCGCGGTCGCACGAGTAGTCGAAGTTCCAGAACCGGCCGCCGACGCCGATGTAGAGCGGCAGCTCGAACGCCTCGGCCTTCGTCAGCACCACCGGGTGCCACAGGTAGTCGAGGTAGAGGTGCAGGCCGTCACCCCCGACGTAGTAGTTGTGGTAGAGGTCGCCGATTCCGAAATCGAGCGCCTGGTTGCGCGACACGAACAGCTTGCCGGTGATTCCCGTCGGCTCGCCGAGCTCGAGGCCGACTCCGAACTTCTTGTTCGCCTCGAAGTCGCCCCCGCCGCCGAACCCTTGCGGGTGCGGGCGCTGCGCCTCCGCTGTGTGACCCACCACGAGACCGAGCACCAGGACGATCGCAAAACTAGTGGCCTTCATGCCGATCAGCCTAATGCAGGTTCGCAGGCGTCCGCATGTATGTGTCATCATGAAGCTCGTGCAACGTTTGTACACGTTGTGCTTGTGCTTGACGGGGAGCGCGGCATGTGGCTCGGGTCCTACCGGCCCGAAAACTGCACCCACGGACCCCGCGGAGTCGCACGTCGTCGTGATGAAGGCGGTCGCCGCGCCGGATGCCGCGCCGCCCGACGCACCCGATCTGCCGAAGCTCGCGTGCGGCGACGGCACGCAGGTCATGCCGGCACCCGCGCCGGAGCCGACCTGGTTCTGCGCGCGCGCGGACGGCACCCGCCACGGTCCGTTCATGACGCTGTTCCCCGACGAGACGATCGAGATCACCGGCTCGTATCGCGACGGCAAGCTCGACGGCGCGTGGCAGCGCCATTACCCCGGCGGTGCGCTCGCCGAGGAGGGCACGTACGTCTACGGCCTCAAGGACGGCAAGTGGCGCCAGCTCGGACCGACGGGCACCGTGCTCGGCGAGTACCAGATGAAGGCGGGGACCGGCGTCGAGAAGCTGTGGTTCGACGATGGCCCGCTGTATCGCGAGCGCGCGCTCAAGGCCGGCGTGCCGAACGGCAAGTTCGTGATGTTCGATCACGACGGCAACGTCGTCGTCAGCGCGAAGTTCTACCTCGGCAAGTACGAGGACAAGCACATCGTCGGCGGCAAGCCGACGATGCGCATCGAGGAGGAGTTCCATCTCGGCGTGCGCCGCAACGCGCGCCAGATCTGGCAGTTCTGGGAGCTCGTGATGGACGAGAACTACGACCTCAAGGGCAAGCTCGACGGCACGTTCACGATCTGGCGCGACAGCGGCAAGAAGATCCCGCGCGTCACCGGCACCTACGATCACGGCAAGCGCACCGGCACGTGGGACTGGTTCGATCGCCTCGACAACAAGGAGCGCGAGGGCGACTACACCGACGGCAAGAAGTCCGGGCCGTGGCAGGAGTGGTTCGAGAACAAGCTCGTGTTCAGCGGCAGCTTCACCGACGGCAAGCCCGACGGCGAGTTCGTCTACTACGACAAGAACGGCAACGAGCTGGGCAGCTTCACCATCAAGGACGGCACCGGCTGGATGTACACGTACTATCCGAACCACAAGATCGCGACCAAGACGCACATGTACCAGGGCCAGATGGACGGCGTGTACCAGGAGCTGACGTTCCGGATCCCGCAGAAGGTGCTGGTCGAGGGCCACTACTCCGGCGATCGCAAGCACGGCGTGTGGAAGGAGTGGACCGAGCTCGGCGTGCCGACGCTCGAGCAGCACTGGAGGCGCGGCCGCCTCGACGGCGCGGTCAAGAAGCTCGTCGATGGCAAGGTCGTCGTCGAGTCGACGTACAAGGATGGCAAGGTCAACGGGCCGTACGTCGAGTACCGCAACGGCAAGCCGGCGCTGACCGGCCAGTTCACCGACGACAAGAAGCAAGGTACGTGGACCGAGTACGACGCCGACGGCTCGGTCGTGCTGACCGCGACGTACAAGGACGGCGTGCTCGACGGGCCGTGGAAGCAGCTCGATGCCGGCGCGGTCCTCGAGGGCGCGATGGTCGCCGGCCGGCGCAGCGGCACGTGGACGCGCACGGAGCGCGGCGGCGCCGTCCAGAAGATCACCTACAAGACGCCCGGCACCTGATCGCTGTCCAACCGGCGCAGCGGCAACGTTATTTCCGTCGCGAAGGCCCGCGTAGCCGCTCGAGATTTCGGGTGTCGCGCAGATCACGCGAGATGCAACCCCGGGCGGTCTCGCGCGTTCATACGTACAGAAGCCGTGAATCGCGATGCCAAGACCCAGTCCGCTCTCGTCGCGCTCGCGCGTACGCGCCGCATGCAGCGCGCGCTCGCTCACGCGTACATCCACCGCGACGCGCCGATGCCGACGCTCCGGCTGTCGCTCGGGTTCATGACGTCGACGGCGACCACGACCGAGGACGCGGGCGCGCTCGGCCACCGGATGACCGTGCTCGGCGTCGCGCCGGCGGAGCACGTCGCGTACGTCGTCGAGGAGCTCGGCGCGCACGAGGCGCCGATCATCTACCGGCTGTGGCTCGCGGGTCCGCGTACCGGTCACCTCGTGCCGATCCGCGCCTGGTACGAGCGCTCCGACGACGCCGAGGAGATCCGCGCGCGCATCGCCGCGATCGCGACCACGCTCGAGCCGGCCGGCACGTCGACGACCGAGGCCTGGATGCTGTCGACCCGGATCGTGCAGCGCCGCGCACTTCGCGTCGCGACCGGCGAGGCGCCGATCCGCAAGTTCGCGCTGCAATTGCGCGTGGAGCCGGTCAGTGGCCAGGGTGCGAGCGGCCACACGACGGTGACCGCGTTCCTCCGCCCCGGC
>JBLMXA010000174.1:0-3872 GCA_050257515.1 Acidobacteriota bacterium
CGTTCCACGACTTCTGGCGGATGTTCAGCCGCGAGGGCGCGACGGTCGTCGCGAGCACGTACACCCGCGTCGGTGGGCTCTACGACACCGGCTTCCGCCACGATCCGTCGCGGCCGCTCGAGAGCCTCGCGGAGTACTGCCTAGGCTGCTACACGAACCTCGGCCTGCCGACCCGCCTCGATCTACTCGAGCGCTACATCCGCGACTACCAGGCCGACGGCTTCTTGATCAA
Source organism: Acidobacteriota bacterium (assembly GCA_050257515.1). GTDB lineage: Bacteria > Myxococcota_A > Polyangia > Haliangiales > Haliangiaceae > JABFXX01. The sequence continues at coordinate 233 of JBLMXA010000174.1, forward strand.
CAGCGTGAAGTCGTGCAACTCGTTCAGCGTCGGCCAGCTGCTCATGCTGCGCAAGCTCGAGGAGCGCACAGGCGTGCCCGGCGGCTTCATCGAGTCCGACCTCGTCGATCCGCGCTACTTCGGCAAGGCGAACATCGAGAACCGCCTGCAGAGCTTCCTGCAGGTCATCGAGGCGCGCCGCAATCGCGGCGGGGCGCCCGAGCCGACCCCGCCACCGCCGGCGCATCGCGTCTCGCTGCCGGTGATCGGCAACGCAGGGCAGCCATGAGGTGCGTCGTCGGCATCGACCTCGGCTCGACCACGACCAAGGCGGTCCTGCTCGACGAGCAGGGCAAGATGCTCGGCCGCGGGATCACCAACAGCCGCAGCAACTACGAGGTCGCCTCGGCCGTCGCGCGGATCGAGGCGCTGACGTCGGCGCGCTTCGACCTGCTCGAGCGCGAGCTGCAGCGCAGCGAGTTGTCCGCGCAGGCCTGGATCGCGCGACTTCAAGACGCGTTCCGGCTCGAGTTGTTCCTGCTCGACTTCGCGGAGCTCCGTCAGACGATCGAGCGCCAGCTCGACCTGCTCCGCAAGGGCGGCGCGCCCACCGCGCTCGATCGGGCTGCGAGCGCCGTCCTCGACAAGATGCTCGCGACCGCGCCGGAGCTGTTCCGCGCCGGTGCCCCGCGCCGGAGCGACTTCTTTCGCGATCTCGCTGGCTCGCTGTTCGTCGCCGAGGCCGAGGAGCGTGCACGCGCTGGCGACGTCCCGTTCGAGCCTCTGGTCGGCCTGTACGACCGCGCGATCCTCGAGGTCGAGACCCGGCTACGGCCGCGCGACACGCGCGCCCTGCTCCACCGCGCGATCGAGAGCCTCGCGTCGTTCGAAGGCGGCGCGCAGATCGCGTCGGTGCTCGCGCGTGCCGTCGACGCGGCGACCCGGCAGGACATCGACGAGGTCGCGGTTGTCGGCACCGGCTATGGCCGTCAGACGCTACCGTTCCCCAAGGAGAGCGTGCGCAGCGAGATCCTGTGTCACGGGCGCGGTGCGCACCGAGTGTTTCCCGGCACGCGCACCGTGCTCGACATCGGCGGCCAGGACACCAAGGCGATCCAGGTCGACGACCAGGGCGTCGTGACTTCGTTCCAGATGAACGATCGGTGCGCGGCCGGGTGCGGGCGCTACCTCGGCTACATCGCCGACGAGCTCAACCTCGGGCTCCACGAGCTGGGCCCGCTGGCGCTCACCTCGAAGAAGATGATCAAGGTCAACTCGACCTGCACGGTGTTCGCCGGTGCCGAGCTGCGCGATCGGCTCAGCCTCGGGCAGCGCCGCGAGGATATCCTCGCCGGACTCCACCGCGCGATCATGCTGCGTGCGATGTCACTGCTCGCGCGCAGCGGAGGCGTCAAGACCGAGTTCACGTTCACCGGCGGCGTCTGCAACAACGCGATGGCCGTGAAGGTGCTGCGCGATCTCGTCGACGACAACTACGGCAAGGACATCGTCCTCAACATCCACCCCGACAGCATCTACATGGGCGCGCTCGGCGCCGCGATGTTCGCGCTCGACGACCATCGCGCCGGGCGGGTGGGACCGCTCCCAGACTTCGTGCGCGACGCACGCTCGGAGATCCGATCATGAGCACACGCCAGCACCTCACCGCAGGCATCGACGCCGGCTCGAGTGCGGTCAAGGTCGCGATCGTGCGCAGCCGCGCGGGCGACGACGTCGAGCTGCTCGCCACCGCGATCCAGCGGATTCGCCGCCGCAAGGTCCACGACGTGATCCGCGCGGCGTTCGACGAGGCGTGCGCCCTCGCGAAGGTCGAGCGGGCGCGCTTCGATTACGTCGCGAGCACGGGCGATGGCGACGCGGTCGACAACGCGACCGGCCACTTCTACGGCATGACCACGCATGCACGCGGCGCGCTCTACCTCGTGCCCGAGGCACGCGCCGTGATGGACATCGGCGCGCTCCACGCACGCGCGATCCGCATCGACGGGCGCGGCAAGGTGCTCGGTCACCGGATGACCAGCCAGTGCGCGAGCGGCACCGGCCAGTTCCTCGAGAACATCGCGCGCTCCCTCGGTGTCCCGATCGAGGATGTCGGCCGGATCTCGCGCGCGGCGACGTCCGCCGAGGAGGTCTCGAGCGTGTGCGCCGTGCTCTCGGAGACCGACGTCATCAACATGGTCAGTCGCGGTCTGTCGACGGGCGAGATCCTGCGCGGGATCCACCTCAGCATCGCCGGCCGACTCGTACGCCTGTTGCGCGCCGCCGGTGCCGACGGAGTGATCGCCCTCACCGGCGGCCTCGCGCATGACGACGGCCTCGTGGCCGTGCTCGCCGAGCTGATGACCAGCGAGCAGAGCAAGAACAAGAAGCCGCTGCCACCGATGACCGTGGTCACGCATCCATTGTCGGCGCTCGCCGGCGCGATCGGCGCCGGCATCCTGGGCGCGTATCGGTTCGAGCAGCTCGAACGGCAAGGGCGCACGATCGGTGCGGCGGCGGCGGCCCATGACGGGTGAGCGATCCACGCCCGTCGAGCTCCTCATGCCATTCGTTCACCCCATCAAACCGGTCTAGAACCATGCCCGAATGGACGATCTACGACTGGAACGAGAAAGATCGACGTGGCCCGATCCTGCGCAAGCCGCCGCGGTTGCTCGACGAGACTCTCCGCGACGGATTGCAGTCGCCGACGGTCAGGGATCCGACGGTCGAGCAAAAAATGGAGCTCATCCGGCTGATGTCTCGCCTGGGGATCGATGCGGTGGATCTGGGCCTTCCGGGCGCCGGCGACCGAGCGCGACGCGACGTCGCGCTCCTGCTGCGCTTCGTGGTCGAGGAGCGGCTGCCGATCGAGGTCAACTGCGCCGCTCGTACGGTGCGCGCCGACCTCGCGCCGATCATCGAGCTCAGCCAGCGCGTCGGCGTGACGATCGAGGTGACCACGTTCATCGGCGCCAGCCACATTCGCGTTTGGGCCGAGGGCTGGGATCTCCAGCAGCTGGTTCACCGCACGCGCGAGGCGGTCGAGATGATCGTGGCGGCCGGCCTGCCCGCGTCGTTCGTCACCGAGGACACGACGCGCAGCGACACGGTGTACTCCTCGGTCCCGGCAGCGGTGTTTGGCCGCAGCCAGGAGATCGAGATCGGGCACTACAGCGGTAAGTCGAACGTCGTGCACTGGCTGACGGCGCACGGCTTCGACGCTCGCGACGATGTCGTGATGCGTCTGCTCGACTATGCCAAGCAGCAGGACCACACGCTCACCGAGGCGGAGGTTCGCGCGCTACTCGGGAGGTCGCAACCGTGACGGCACCGCTGCCGCTAGTGCCGCTCGCGATGACGATCAACGGCGACGCCGTACGCGTCGCCGTGCCGGCGCAGCGCACGCTGCTGGAGCTCCTGCGCTACGACCTCGGGCTCACCGGATCAAAACAGGGTTGTGACAAGGGCGATTGCGGCGCCTGCACCGTTCTGGTCGACGGCCAGCCGATCTTGGCCTGCCTGACGCTCGCGGTGGATGCGGCCGGTCGCACGATCGAGACCGTCGAATCGCTCGCGCACGGCCAGGGACTTCATCCACTGCAAGAGATGTTCGTTCGTCACGGCGCGACGCAGTGCGGGTTCTGCACGCCCGGGATGC
>JBLMXA010000175.1:0-3546 GCA_050257515.1 Acidobacteriota bacterium
AAGCCCGAGCGCAACGCGCAGATCCCCGACGACCTGCGCGAGAAGATGAAGCCGGCCGGCGCCGACGAGGTCCGCGGCCAGCTCCTGCTCGAGGCGATCGCCGACAAGGAAGGCCTCGCGGTCACCGACGAGGAGCTCGCCGCCCACATCGAGCAGACCGCGAAGGCGCGCAACATGGCGCCGGCGAAGCTGCGCGCGGAGTGGCAGCGCGACGGCCGCATCGACAGCGTCACGTACTCGCTGCGCCAGGACAAGGTGCTGAAGTTCCTCGTCGACAACGCGCAGGTCACCGAGGTCGAGAAGCTGACGCAGCAAGGCGCGCCGATCCCGGACGCACCGGCGCCCGCGCACGGCGAAGAGGGCCACGTGCACGGGCCCGACTGCGACCACTGAGGCGTCACGCGGATCGTGCTCGATTCTGGTTCCTGTTCCGCTTCACTAGTGAATTCCGGAATTCAACAGGGAAGCGGAACCTGAGACCGAATCGAGAGCCGTCGGTGTCGGCGTCGCCTCGGGCTCGTGTCGCCGTCATCGCACCGTCGAGAACTGCAGCTGCACGACATCCCAGCCGGTGTCGTCGTGCTTCTCGTACACGAACAACGCGCGGTACGCGGTCGCGCGCTTGTCGCCGGGCTTGCGAGCGTCGAGGTTCGCCGCGACCCACGCGACCTTCTTCGACGATGTCACGCCGGCCTGCACGCCGTCGCGCACCTTGAACCCGAGGTTCCAGCGCGCGAGCTGCGCGCGCACCTGGTTGCCGCCGACGGTGCGCTCGCCGGGCTCGCTCCCGAACAGCACGACGTCGTTGCGCTGCGACACGGTCCTCGCGAACGCCTTGGGATCGCCGATCGTCGCGCGGAGCTTCTTGACGACCTCCGCGGCCCCGGCGTCGACGTGGTCGGGGATCGCCGCGGGCGCGGACCTCGGCGCGCCCTGGACGGCGTACGCGTGATGCCACGCGACCGGCTTGCCGGCGTCGAACAGGATCGTGATGTGGCCGTAGGTGTCCGGCTCGCGGCGCTTGCTGCAGTCGTCCATCGGACAGGGCGCGGAGTACGTCACGTCGGCGGCGATCCACGCCTCCTTGCCTTCGATCGCACGCGCCACGACCTGCTTCGACAGCGACGCGATCCCCGGTGACGTCGAGCGGTAGCTCTCCGGTGCGACCTCGAAGCCGCCGAGATCGAACACGAAGCGCGGTGTCGCCTTGATCTCGGGACCGATGCCATCGGGCATCACGATGTCCGCGGTGTCGCCCAGCTCGTCGCCGCTGGCGAGCGACGAGCAGCACACGACGACCAGCCAGGCAAGTTTTCGCATGTGTCATTGAAGCGCATTTCGGGCGTGTCGCGGCGGGGAGAGTTAGTCTTGCGGGCATGGAGACCGACGACACGCACCTCGGGATGAGCGGGCCGCACCCGACCATCGCCCAGCTGCGCAACCCCACGGGGTCGGGCGTGGCGGAGCACATCGCCTCGTGCTCGATGTGCCGCTCCGTGATCGCGGCCGACGTCGAGGACGTGCCGATCCCGCTCGACCTGCCGAAGGGCCTGGTCACCGAGTCCGCGTTCCGCTGGCCGGCGGATCCGCTCGCGCGCGGCGGCATGGCGCAGATCTTCGCCGGCGAGGACAAGCGGCTCGGCCGCACCGTGATCCTCAAGGCGCCGCGCGAGGACGACAACCTGCCGCCGTACATGATCGAGATGTTCCACCGCCGCGTGAAGGCGGAGGCGCGCGTGCTCGCGAAGCTGCAGCACCCGGCGATCGTGACCTTGTTCGAGCTCGGCAAGGCGACGCCGGGGTGGCCGTTCTGCGTGCTCGAGAAGGTCGATGGCATCTCGCTGCGCGAGAAGCTCGATCAGCTCGCCGAGCTCGAGATGCGCGACGGCAGGCCGCGCACGAGCGAGCGGCTCGAGCTGCTGGCGGAGCTCGTGTCGATCGCCGAGGCGCTCGCGTATGCGCACGAGCATCGCGTCGTGCATCGCGACTGCACGCCGAACAACATCCTGCTCGGCAAGCGCGGCGAGGCGACGCTGATCGACTGGGGCATCGCCCGCGATCTCGACGCGCCGGGCGGCGTCGAGCCGGTGATCCACGACGAGAGCCCGTCGGTGAGCGGCCGCATGGTGACGATCAGCGCGGGCACGCCGCCGTACCTGCCGCTCGAGCAGAGCCAGGGCCGCAAGGCGGATCCGAGCTTCGACGTCTACTCGTTCGGCGTGACGCTCTACGAGTGCGTGTCGGGCAGAACGCCGTTCGAGTGGCGGCCGGCGACGTCGATGGGCGGCCGCACCGCGCAGCTCGACGCGTTCGTCGCGTGGCTGCAGTCCGACGAGGTAGTCCCGCCGGCGATGCCGAAGGATCCCGAGCTGTCGGGGATCATCGCGCGCGCGATGCACAAGGATCCCGCGCAGCGGTTCACCGCCGACGAGCTGGTGCGCGCGCTCAAGCAGTACCTCACCGGCGATCTCGTGTTCTCGCATCGCTACTCGCTGACCGGCCGGCTCGCGCGGTGGGCGCGCCATCACCGCGGCGCGACGATGGCGATCCTCGTGCTGCTCGCGTCGATCGTCGCGGGCGCGCTCGTGTGGGTGCAGGTCTCGCGCATCGCCGCCGAGGACGCCGAGCTGCGCGCGGTCGCCGCCGCATCGCGCGCCGAGGCGAGCGACAAGGAGCGCGCGGCCGAGGCCGCGATGCGCGCCGCCGACGAGGCGAACGCGAAGGCCGAGGAGGCCCAGCGCGAGGGCAAGAACGCCGACGAGCTGCGCCGCGAGGCCGAGCGCAAGAAGAAGGCCGCCGACGTGGCGCGCCACGACGCCGAGCACGCCGCGCAGCAGGCGAGGGGCACCGCCGACGAGGCGGTGAAGCGCTTCGAGCAGGCGATGAAGGACAAGGAAGACGCCGAGCGCGCGCGCGACGCCTCGCAGGCGGCGCAGGCGCAGGCCGAGCACGAGCGCGACGCCGCGCGGGTCGCGCAGGACGCGGCCGACAAGCAGCGCGATGCCGCGGTGCGCGCCCGCGACGCAGCCGAGCAGGAGCGCGACGCGGCGAAGGCCAGCGCGACCGCGGCCGAGAACGATCGCGCCGTCGCGACGACCGCGCGCGACGCGGCCGAGAAGGCGCGCGAGGCGGCGGTCAAGGAGCGCGACGCGGCGATCGAGGCGCGGTCGAGCGTGGAGAAGGAGCGGGACGAGCTGAAGAAGAAGGTGGAGGAGCTGGAGGCGCGGAAGGCGCCGCCGGCGCCGGCACCTGCACCGGCGCCGCCGGAGGGGCCGACGACCACGCCGGCACCCTGAGAATAGGCAATACGCAACAGAGAACCGAGACGTCTGAATTTCCGGAGGTTCTGACTTCTCGGTTCTCTGTTGCCTATTCCCTATTGAGGTGTGAGCACCCGCACCGGCGCCAGGCTCGAGGTCATCTTCCCATCGCCGAGCTGCCCGAGGTCGCCGCGGCCCCAGCACCAGATCGTGTCATCCGCGAGCAGCGCGCACGCGTGGTCGTAGCCGATCGCGATCTCGGTCGCGGCGATGCCGGTCGGCAGGC
>JBLMXA010000176.1:0-6416 GCA_050257515.1 Acidobacteriota bacterium
AACAGCCTGTCGACGGGCCAGTGCCAGTCGTTCTTCCGGCCGACCGACAGCCACGCGCGCGGCGTCGCGACGATCATCTCGTTCGACCTGCTCGGCAGCGACTTCTTCTGGGACGCCGACCACGTGATCGCGAACTACCCGACGTTCTACGAGTCGCAGAACGACATCGTGCTCGCCGAGGGCGCGCACGACTGGTGGTGGTACTGGTGGTACCCGGACGACACCGATCAGGTGAACATCCACGTGTTCGATGGCACCCAGCCGGGCCACAGCGCGTACATCGCGTCGGGCCGCGTCGACGGCCAGCTCGTCGATCAGTTCTCGATCGACGAGCTGGACGGCGCGATCCGGCTCGCGACGACCACCGGCGCGTGGGAACGCTGGTGGAACACCAAGGCGCCGAACCCGGAGAGCCACGTGTGGGTGCTGCGCCAGCAGGGCGATCGGTTCGCGATCGCCGGCCACGTCGGCGGCATCACGCCGGGCGAGCACCTGACCGCGACGCGCTTCGTCGGCAACCAGGCGTTCCTCACCACGTACCAGTACGTCGATCCGCTGATCACGGTCGACCTCTCGGATCCGACCGCGCCGGCGATCGCGGGCCAGCTCAAGGTGCCCGGCTTCTCGACGTACCTGCAGTCGATCGGCAACGGCAAGCTGCTCGCGATCGGCTACGAGGGCAGCCCGAGCTGGAGCACCGACGTGTCGATGTTCGACGTGTCGAGCTTCACGAACCCACAGCTGCAGACGACGCTGCCGCTCGCGCCCGAGCAAGGCTGGGCGTGGTCGGAGGCGACGTGGGACCACAAGGCGTTCCAGTACTGGGGACCGAAGCAGCTGCTCGCGATCCCGGAGTCGAACTACGCGTACGACAGCACGACCGGCTACTACAGCTACCTGTCGAAGCTGCAGCTCGTCACCGTCGATCCGAACAACGGGCTCAGCTTCTACGGCGCGATCGACCACAGCGCGTTCTACGACAGCGATCCGAACCACTACTGGAGCTACGTCGACATCCGCCGCAGCATCTTCATGGGCGACTACGTCTACGCGATCAGCGATCGCGCGGTCACCGCCCACCGCGTGAGCGACCTCGGCCAGGTGGCGGCGCAGCCGCTGCCCGGCTACTCGCCCGGCGATCTGTGGTGGTGGTGGTGAGCGCGCCGTGCGCGCGGCGCTGATCGCCGTGCTCGCGGCCTGCGGCTCGTCGCCGTGCCCGAGCGCGCCTCCCGCGAACGGCGCGTCGTGCTCGCACTCGACGGGCCTGCTCGCATGCGAGTACGGCGGCGACTCGCACACCGACTGCACGACGTACGCGGCGTGCGACATGGCGATCGGCGAGAGCGCACCGACGTGGAGGGTCGACACGCCCGCCGCGACGTGCGGCACGCTCGCCGCGAGCTGCCCCGCGAGCTACGGCGCGATGGAAGGCACCGCGTGCTCGCTGCAGCAGCCGAGCTGTGACTACGACGAGGGCGTGTGCGCGTGCATCACGTGCGCGCCCGCCGGCGGCGGCACGCTCGCCGGGTACTGGCACTGCCGTGCGTGGAACGACGTGCCCGCGGGCTGCCCCGTGCCGCGCGCGCGGCTCGGCACGCCGTGCGGCGACGAGGGGCTGACGTGCGACTACGACCAGTGCTGCGCGGGGCCCGCGGTCGGCTACCGCATGCGGTGCACCGGCGGGTACTGGCAGAGCTACGTCGACGGCGGCTGCGCGTGCGCGATCCCGACGTGCCCCTAGCGGCGGCCACTCTGCGTCGACAGCCGGCGCCGCCGCCGCTGGTGCAGCGCGCTGCCCGCGAGATCGAGGCCGTGGCGGCGGAGCGCGTCGTAGATCTCCTTGCGCGTCTTCGCCGCGAGCTTGGCCGCGAGCGAGATGTTGCCGTTCGCCGCGCGCACGAGGTGCGCGTAGTAGTCGTGCTCGAACTGCGCCTTGGCCTCGCGGTACGGCACGAGCGAGCGCGGGCTGCCCTCGTTCGCGCCGCCGTCGGGGGAATAGATGATCTGGTCGGCGTCGATCGCCGTCCCGCGCGCGAGCAGCGCGGCGCGCTCGAGCAGGTTGACGAGCTCGCGCACGTTGCCCGGCCACCGGTACGACACGAGCTTCTCGAGCGCGCCCGCCGTCAGCCGCAGCGCGGGCCGGTTGTCGCGGGTGGCGATCACGCCGAGGTAGTGCGTGACGAGCCGCGGCAGGTCCTCGAGGCGGTCGCGCAGCGGCGGCACGTGGATCGGATAGACCATCACGCGGTAGTAGAGATCCTCGCGGAACCTGCCCTGCCGGACCTCGATCTCGAGGTTGCGGTTCGTCGCCGACACGAGCCGGAAGTCGACCTTCTTCGGCTCGGTCGAGCCGATCCGCTGCACCTCGCTCGTCTCGAGCACGCGCAGGAGCTTGGCCTGCATCGCGAGCGGCATCTCGCCGATCTCGTCGAGGAACAGCGTGCCCCCGTCGGCGGCCTCGAACGCACCCTCGCGCGCCGCGACCGCGCCGGTGTATGCGCCCCGCTGGTTGCCGAACAGCTCCGCCTCGATCAGGTTCTCGGGGATCGCGGCGCAGTTGAGCGCGATGAACGGCGCTTGCGCGCGCGGCCCGCAGTAGTGCAGCGAGCGCGCGACGAGCTCCTTGCCGGTGCCGCTCTCGCCGGTGACGAGCACGGGCGTCTGCGCCGCCGCGAGATGATCGAGCGTGTGGAGCAGCTCGCGGATCGCGGGGCTGTCGCCGATGATGATGTCGGACTTGCGCCGCCAGCTCGGCTGCGGCACCGCCGGCTTGGGCTGCGAGTCGAGCAGCGGCTCGATCACGCGTGCGAGCAGGTCCGACGTCGGCATGCCGGGCAGCCACATGTTCGGCGTCGCGCCGCGCGCGGGCTCGTCGCCGACGACGATCAGCGGGACATGCCCGGCCCGCGCGGCGAGCAGCGCGACCAGCTCGTCGCCGGCGCGATCTCGTCCGCTCGCGCCCGAGTGCAGCACGAGCACGTGTGCGCGCGTGCGCAGCTCGTCGAGCAGCACGCGCGCGTCGGGCCACTGGATCGGGATCACCGTCCACGGGCCAGCCGCGCGCACCACCTGCGCCAGCATGTCGAGGCGCGTCGCGCCCGTGCTGCACACCGCGATGCTGATCGTCTCGCCCGCCGTTCCCACTCTCACTCCCGGTAGCTGCCGTAGGCCATGCCGTCCTTGTTCGTGTGCGGGCCTGGCCGCGACGCGTGCAGCTCGAGCTCGACCGTCACCGGGTCGGTGTCGGTGACGTCGACCTCCGAGACCATCGGCTTGGCGTTCGGCGTCCACGCGACGATGCGGTGGTGGCCGGCCGGGACGCCCGCGAGCTTGTAGAAGCCGTCCTGACCGACGCGCGCGTAGAACGCGCCGGGCACCACGAGGATGTAGCCGACCATCTCCGGATGCATGTTGCAGTACACGCTGACGACGCCGGCCTTCGTCATGTGCACGCTCTTCGACTCGCCCTGGCGGTAGCTGCCGAGGTCGAACGAGTTGTCGGGCGTCACCGAGAACACGTTGTGGAACACCGCGTCCATGTTCGGGAACTCGACCTGGGTGCCCTTCTGCACGACCAGCGCGCGCGGCACGAACTGCTTGTTCTGCTGCTTCATCACGGCGGAGCCGTGCGCGAGCGGACCGGCGAGATCCTCGACGTAGACGTAGGTCTCGCCCGCCGTGCCGCCCTTGACGCGGCCGAGGATCGTGCCGACGCCCCTGCTCGCCGGCTTCGGTCTCGTCGCCGCCGGCTCGCGCGCGGCCGGCTGCCGTGCGGCGACCGCGGGCTGCGGCTCGGGCGCGCCCGCGGGCGCGACGGTCGCGTGCTCGACGGGCTTCGGCTCGGGCGGCGGCGGCGGCGGCGCCGGCGCGTTCTGGGCGAGCGCGGCGAGGCTCTTCAGGTACTGCGTCTGCAGCGTGACGAGCTTGTCGACGAGCGCGCGCTGCTCGGCGATCTCGCGCTCGAGACGCTCGATGTCGGACTGCGTCGCGTAGCGCGCTCGCGCGCCGCGCGGATCGGAGCGCGCGGGCCCCGCGGAGGCCGAGGTGACGAGCAGCACGCCGATGAAGATCACGAGTCGTCGCATGTCGGTCTCCTTAGAAGGCGAAGACGGCGGAGGTGGTGACGAGATCGTCGGGAATGCTCGGCACGCCGCCGTACTCGCCGTTGTGCAGGTACTCGGCCTTGACGAGCGCGTTCGGGCTGAGCGACAGCCGGATGCCGCCGACCGCGCGCCAGTTGCGCGTGATGTAGAAGCGCTCCATGCCCTGCCACACGTCGGCGTCGCGGAACTCCGCGCGCGTGATCAGGCCGAGCACGGACGTGACGATGATGTCGCCCTCGAGGTAGCCGCCCTGATGCAGATCGAGGCCGTACGTCATGCTCACCGGATCGCCGGGCGCCTTGCCCTTCAGCCACTGGCCGCGGAAGTCGACGCGGCCGAGATCGAGCTCGGCGTCGACGCCGACGAACCACATCGCGCCGGCGCCGTCGGGTGCGCCGTCCTGCGTGCCGTACTGGCCGGAGCCGCCGACCTCGAACAGCTGCCCGATCGGCAGCCGCAGCGCGGCGCGCCCCGACAGCGTCTTGAACGAGTTGGTGTCGACCTCTTGATAGAAGTGGAACTGCTCGGTGCCGAACGAGCCGTTGGTCACGGCGGCGGCGAGGATGACCTTGTCGCCGAACAGCTTGCTGCGCGCCTTGATGCCGACCGCGGTGCCCGTCGTGTAGCGCGCGAGCAGGGTCGGCGTGATGCCGAAGCGCTGCGGCGCCTTGCGCGTCTTGTACTCGATGCCCATCACCGAATCGACCTTGCCGACGAAGATCGACGTCTTGCCGTCGTCGGTCGGCATCCACTCGAGCTGCGCGAGATCGACGTCGAACGAGTCGCCGAGCGCGAAGTTGTTGCCGCTGCGGGGCGTGAAGTTCGTGCTCGCGGTGAGCAGCGCGTGATCGCCGAGGCCCGCGTTCGCGGTGAGGTTCAGCTCGTTGACGAGGAACGTCGGGGCGCCGTCGGAGTGGATCGAGTCGAAGCGCTGCACGCCCGGCAGGTTGCCGAGGCTCGCGACATCGCCGCGCGAGTTCACGGTCGGCGCGAGCAGGTCGCCGTAGAACACCCACGAGTACATCGACTTGCTCGGGAACAAGATGTGGCCGGCGTCGCGGCGCACGCCCGAGCCGTCGCCCTGCGTCGCGAAGAACCCGAGGTCGCTGTAGCCGCCGAGCTTGACCGGAAACCGCGCCTTCTTCGATCTCTCCATCGTCTCGAGCCGCGCCTGCACCTCCTCCATCTGCTCGGCGAGCTTCGCGTTGCCGTCGTCGGCATCGGGCTCGGCGGGCTCGGCCGACGAGCCGACGTTGGCGGCCTCGTCGTCGATCACGGGCACCGGCGGCTTGGGCGGCTGGTCGGCGGCCGGCGCCGGAGCCGGAGCCGGAGCCGGCTCGGGCGCCGCCTGGGCCCACGCGGCGGCCGGCGCGAGCGCGGCCGCGAGGCACATCGAGATCGTGCGGTTCATTCGGTTCCTCCAGAGCGAGAACGCATCACCGACAGCAGCAGCGCGAGGACGACGAGCGGCGGCACCAGCCACAGCAGCCAGCGCAGCGTCTCGAACTTCTCGAACGTGGGAGCGATCCCGCGCGCGATGACGAGCCGCGGGCGCGCCTGCGCGCTGTCCTCGAGCTCGACCGACGTGCCGAGGTAGCGCTCGCCGGTCGTGCTGTGCACCTGCAGGATCGCCCCCGACGCGTCGTGCGCGATCGACGCGAGCAGCGTCTTGGTCGGGCTGTCGTCGGGAGCGGCGAGCGCGACGGCGTTGCCGAGCACGATCGCGAGATCGACGCCCGCGGCCTCGGCGACCTGCTTGACGAGGTCCTGATCGACCGCCTGGCCGACGACGAGGTACGCGATCACGTTCGAGTTGAAGCGGATCGCCGTGGCGCTGAGATCGATGATCTTGCCGCCGATCACCCACGAGCCGACGACGGCATCGGCGGTGCCCTGCAGCTTCTTGAACACGCTCGAGGCCGACAGGTCGAGGCCCTTGAGCTCGTCGGCGTTCGCCTCGGCAAACACGTGGCCGTCGGGCGACAGCACGACGAGCATCCCGGTGCGCCGCAGCTTCGCGAGATCGCCGAGGATGTCGGCGACCGTCGCCTCGTCGATGCCCTCGGTCGACAGCGTCGACTTGAGCCGCGGATCCTCGACGAGCACGCGGCACTGCGCGCGCAGCCCTTCCTGCGTCTGCTCGCGCGCGAGCTCGAACACCGCGCGGCCGCGATCGAGCTCGCCGCGGTGATCGGCGACGATCGACGTCGCGACGAACTGCTGCGCGACGTACGTCCACAGGCCCGCGAGCCCGACGACGACGAGCGCGACGAACGCGAACAGGAAGCTGAACGCGCGGCCCGCCCTCATCGG
>JBLMXA010000177.1:0-3129 GCA_050257515.1 Acidobacteriota bacterium
GCAAGCTGTGCCGGTGACCTACACGATCAGGCACGCGTCGCCGAGCTCGTGCGCCGACAGCCCGTGCGCGCTCGCGAGCTCGAGCGCGCGCAGGAGCTGCTCGCGCGGCGCGAACGCCTGCAGCAGCTCGAAGTGGCTCTCGCCCGGCGAGTGCAGCCCGCTGAGCAGGCCGTCCACGACGCGCGGGACGTAGGCGGCATCGAGCCGCAGCGTCGCGAGTCCGCTGCCGGCGGCGAGCTCGCCCGATCGCTGCTCGGCCTCGAGCGCGGCCGACTCGAGCGCGCGCACGACCGTCGTGCCGACCGCGATCACGCGGCCACCCCGCGCGCGCGTCGCGGCGACCGCGGCGACCGTCGCGCGCGGCAGCTCGTAGCGCTCGGGCCACGGCAGCGCGCGATCGAGCGCGTCGTCGCCGGTCGACGACACCCCCGCGGCGTGGGTGAGCCGCGCGAGCTGGACGCCCGCACGCCGCAGCGACAGCAGCACGTCCCACGTCAGCGGCCGGCCCGCCGACGGCATCTCCGCCGCCCACGGTCGCGCCGCGTAGGCGGTCTGCACGGTCCACAGCTCGAGCGGCTCCGTCCGGTGCGCGTACTGCACCGGACGTCCGGCCGCGTACAGCGCCTGCCACAGCATGTCCGGCGTCCCGGACACCGCGAGCTCGGCGCGGCGTCCGGCGAGTGCAACGATCGTAGCTTCGAGCGCAGCGAACCGGACGCGATCGCCGACGGCGAGTGGCGGCGGCGGCGGACGGTCCTCGGTGCGCGTCCGGTGATCGCCCGCGCCGAACAGCACGCCGTACAGCCGCGTGCCCGCCGGGCCCGCCGCGCCTTCGCCCGACGCGTCCGGATCCGCGACACGCGGGGGCGCCGACAGCCGTAGCTCGAGCACCTCGCCGCGCGGCGTGTGGCCGTGCAGCGACGCCGGCAGCGTCGCCGCGTCGTTGACGACGACGAGGTCGCCGTCGCGCAGCAGCGTCGCGAGCGCGGCGAACGGCGCGACGCGCAGCTCGTCGCGCGCGCGATCGACGACGACGAGCCGCACCGCGTGGCGCGAGATCGCGAGCGAAGCGAGCTCGCCGCGCAGCGAAGCGAGCGGCTTGTCATCGACCACCACCGTCGCCCCGCTCGCCCCCGCGCGCGCATTTAATGAATGAACGTTCATTCGGTAATTCGCGCGGTGGAACTTCACGGCTGCGTCCTCGCCGGCGCGACCAGCCGCGCGCCGGACGGCGCGCGCGCGCCAGCGTCCTCGATGATCTCGACGATGCGGGCGGCGACCTCCGCCGGGCGCTGCAGCGCCGCGCGATCGGCGTCGGGCACCGCGTCGGCGTGCATCTTCGTGTCCATCTCGCCCGGATCGACCGCGAGCACGCGCACGCCCGTGCCGGCCAGCTCGGCGGCGAGCACGCGCGACAGGTGATCCTGGGCTGCCTTCGAGATGCCGTACGCGCCCCACCGCGGATACGCCTCGACCGCGGCGTCGGAGCTGACGTGAACGACGACGCCGGTCTCGTCGACCCGCCCGGCGAGACCGGATCCGTGACGCGTGGCGCCGCGCAGGGCCATCGCGCCGGCGACGATCTTCGTCAGCCGGAACGGGCCGACGAGGTTCGTCTCGAGCACCGCCGCGAGGTCCTCGCACTCGGTGTCGAGCAAGAGGCGCAGCGGCACCGGCCCGAGCGTGCTCGCGTTGTGCACGACGATGCCGAGCTCGCCGACGAGCGCCTGCGCCTGCCCCGCGATGCGGTGCACGGCCTGCTTGTCGGCGATGTCCGCCGCGATCGCGTGCGCGATGCCGCCGCGCGCGCGGATCGTCGCGACCGCGTCGGCGAGCGGGCCGGCGTCGCGGGCGACCATCGCGACCCGCGCGCCCTTGCCGGCGAGCGCCTCGGCGAGCGCCCTGCCCAGCCCGCGGCTGGCTCCGGTGACCAGCGCGCCTGTTCCTCGGATCTCCATGGTGACCTCCTGCCCCATCCGTACGCGCGCGTGGGCAACTTGTCATCGGATCGGCTATTGTGTTGGCAGGAGGCCACGCGGTGAGCAACGAGCCCGACCATCTCGCCGACAACATCAAGGCGCTGCGGGAAGCTCGCGGCCTGTCCCAGCAGCAGATCGCGAAGATCGCGGGCGTCCCGCGCGCGACGTGGACGCACCTCGAATCCGGCGGCGCGAACCCCACGCTCGCGGTGCTCGTCAAGGTCGCGGCGGCGCTGCAGGTGCGCCTCGACGAGCTGCTCGCGCCCGCGCACCAGCCGGTGCGGTTCCTCCGCGCGGACGAGCTGCCGTCGCGCCAGAAAGGTCAGGTCGCGATCAGAAAACTCCTGCCCGAGCCGCTGCCCGGGCTCGATCTCGAGCGCATGGTGCTGCCGCCCGGCGCGCGCATGGCCGGCGTGCCGCACACGCCGGGCACGCGCGAGTACCTGACGTGCGAGCGCGGCAGCGTCGAGCTCGCGGTCTCCGGCGAGCGCTACACGCTCGGCGAAGGCGACGTCGTCAGCTTCCGCGGCGACCAGCGCCACGGCTACCACAACCCGGGCACCACCACCGCGGTCGCCTACTCCGCGATCGCGTTCGCGCCGACGACGGCGTGAGATCAGAACTTGTAGGTCAGGCCGGCGTGCAGATAGAGGTCGTAGTCGGTATCGAACATCGAGTGCGCGAACAGGCTGGTGTACAGCGCGCGCTCCTGCTGGAACGGCGCGCCCTCGAGGACGCCGAACAGATTCCAGTGCTGCTCGATCGCGATCTCCGCGACGATCGACGCCATGAAGCGGATGCCGTTCTCGCGGTTGAACACGTCGGTCTGCGACGACCAGCCGGTGAGGTTGTGGATGCGGCGGACGTCGGGGTTCGACGAGGTCATGAACGCCGGGTCGTTGTAGAACTCCTTGCACGCGCTGATCGGATCGCCGTCGAACGGGTACGTCGGCAGCGTCGTGTCGGTCGTCTGCCCGGGACAGTGCCGATCGCTCCAGATGTCCACGTACGCGCGCCCGCTGATCGTCACGCCGGCGACCGCGGTCAGCGACGCCGCGACGCCCGCGTCGAACGTGACACCGTTGCGCTTCGAGTTGTCGAGCAGCTTCGAGCCGTACGAGAAGCTCGAGAACACGCCGGCCGCGAACGG
>JBLMXA010000178.1:0-4026 GCA_050257515.1 Acidobacteriota bacterium
ATCTTCGAGCCCGCCAAGGGACCGCCTCGCGACGACAAGCCGAAGCCCGAGGCGAAGACCCAACCGCGAGAGTAGCTGGATGAACGAGCAGGATCGGGTCGAGGTACGCACGCTCGGCGTCGCGCTGCTCGCATCGCTCGTGCTGTGGAACCTGCCGTTCGGCGGCGTGCTGCTCTACCCGTTCAAGCTGCTCGCGACGTGGCTGCACGAGCTCACGCATGGCCTCGCGATGATCATCACCGGCGCGGGGCTCGACCACGTGCTCGTCTATCGCGACACCAGCGGCCTCGCGTACGCGAGATCCTCGGTCGACGCGCTCGGCTCCGCGGTGATCGCCGCCGCCGGCTACATGGGCACCGCGCTGTGGGGCGCCTGCCTCCTCGTCGTGACTCCGGGCGCGCGCAGCGCACGGTGGGCGCTCGTCATCCTCGGCGCGCTGCTCGGGCTGACCGCGTTGCTCGTCGTGGCGCCGACCGCGCAGGGCGACACGTTCGGCCAGTGGGCGGTCGCCGGCATGGCGGTCGCGGTCGCCGCGTGCGCGCTGTTCCCGCCGCGCTGGCGGCTGCTCGTCGCGCACTTCATCGCGGCGCAGAGCTGCATCAACGCGCTGCTCGACATCCGCGTGCTGCTGCGGCCCTCGCAGGTCGTCAACGGGATCGCGGTGCAGATGTCGGACGCGCACTCGATGGCGCTGATGACGTTCGGCACGACCGAGACGTGGGCCGTGTGGACGTGGGCGATCGCGTGGCTCGTGTGGTCGCTCGTCGTGCTGTTCGTCGCGCTGAAGCTAGTGAATCGCCGGCATCGCGCTGCGTAGCTCGTGGCGCTCGGCCCACGGCAGCGCCTCGAGGTGGAAGTGATCGTGGTGCGCGTCGTCGAAGTCGGGCGACAGCACGAGGTGAAACAGCCCGGAGCGGACGAGCTGGCACTGCAGGATCTTGAGCACGGCGCCGCCCTCGGTCAGCGGCGCGCCGACACAGTCGACGTCGTCGCCGAGGCCCTGCTCGTAGTCGCGATCGACGCGCAGCGTGCCGAGCTCGGGGCCGGAGAACGCCGGGATGTCGATCGCGAGGCCGAAGCTGTGCTTGCTCGGCCGGTTCGTGCCACGCACGTTGCGCCGCGAGTACGCCGACGAGAACGTCGCCTTGGCGATGCCGAGCGCGCGCAGGTAGCGGCCGGCCTCGTCGAGCGAGACCGCGAGCGAGCAGTCGATCACGAGCGGCTGGTCCTCGCTCGTCAGCTCGATGCCGCCGATCGTTCCGGTGAGCTCGACGCCGAGCGCGATCCCCGGGCGCGACGCGTGCTTCCACGCGACGTGGCGCGCGTCGAGCTCGGCGAAGCAATCGCCGACCTTGCCGTCGGCGTGGGCCGTCGCGGAGCCGAGGACCAGCGCGAGCACGAACGCGAGGCGCATGGCCCGAGCGTAAGCGCGCCGCGAGCGCGGGCAACTTATTGCCGAGCGAGCAGCTGCGTGAAGAACCCGGGCGCCGCGCGCGCGATCGTCTGCGGTACGCGCAGCACGACGACGATCGCGCCGTTCGCCGTCGGGCGTGCCGCGATCACCGCGCGGTCGACCTGGGTGTTGTCGAGCGGGTCGACCTCGGTGACCACCTGCTCGGTGCCCTGCCAGCCGGCCGGCAGCGCGACGACGCGCTCGCTCGCGTCGGCGATCTTCGCGTCGGGATCCTCCTTGAGGATCTCCTTCGCGAGCTCCTGCTTCGCGTGCTCGACCGCGGCCGCCGGCGGCTCGGCGACCTCGCGCACCGCGGCGGTGTCGACGACCGCATGCCAGTCGTGCTCGAGGCTGTCGGCGAGCGACGTGCGCGCGACCATCACCGTCGCCACCACGCACAGCGCGGCGAACGCGACCGCGATCGCGCGCGCGGCCCACAGCCCGACGCGCTGCCAGCGCGCGTACGGCGACAGCAAGATCCCGCACAGCGCACCGGCCGCGAGCCCGCCGCCGTGCGCCCACTGATCGGTGATCGGCTCGACGACGTCGACCGCGATCTGCGCGATCGCGACGACGGCGAGGCTGCCCCACACGCCGGCGCGCCACGCCGCGCGGTGGCGCTTGCGGTGCCACGTCATCTCGAGGAACACCGCGCCGAGCAGGCCGAAGATGCCGCCCGACGCGCCGGCCGAGATGCCCGCCGGCGACGCGAGGAAGCTCGCCGTCGCACCGACGAGCGCCGCCGCCGCGAACACCGCGGCCGTGCGCCAGCCGCCGAACAGGTCCTCGGTCAGCCGGCCGAGGAACCACAGCCCGACCGCGTTGACGAGCAGGTGGACGCCACCGACGTGCACGAAGATGCAGCTGACGAGCCGCCACCACTCGCCGGCATCGATCAGGCCGCGCACCATCGCACCGGCGCGCACGAGCACGCCGACGTCGCTCGAGTCGCCGATCCACAGCTCGATCGCGAGCGCGGCCGCGACGATCGTGGCGAGCAGCGCGCGCGTCGCGACCGGCCCGCGCGTGGTTCGCGGGGCGACCTTCGGCGGCGCGGCGGCCTCGACACGCGCGATGACGTCCGACAGCTCGGGGCCGAGCTCGACCGGCTTCGCGCTCTCGAGCCGCTTGAGCGCCTGGTCGATCAGCGCGCGCGGCCGGCCGCGCGACAGCGAGCGCGCGCGCGCGTACGCCGCCTCCGCGGCGACCGTCTCGCCGCGCCGCTCGTGCGCGACCGCGATCCAGTACGTGCGCGCGCCCGCGCTCATGTGGCGCGACCGCCGCGGCTCGACGAGCGACTGCACGGCATCGACGCGGCCGGCGAGCGCGAGGAACATCATGCGGCCGCGGTGCAGCCAGATCGCCGCGTCGTCGCGGCCGGCGCACGCCTCCTCGAGCCGCGCGAGCATCGACGCCGCGCGATCGAGATCGCCGAGGTAGCCGTACGCGCCGAGCAGCTCGACCCACACGGGCGGCGCGACGCCGAGCACGCGGCGCAGCGGCACCTGCGGCGAGCGCGGCTCCGGCGGCGGCAGCGCGTCGAACAGGTGCGCCTCGGCGTGCGCGATCGCCTCGTCCCACCGGTACGCCGACAGGTAGAGCATCGCGATGCGCTCGTCGATCGCGAGCCGCGCGTCGGCCGGCGCGCGATCCTTCGCGGCGACCAGCGCGTCGACCGTGCGCTCGATGTTGCCCTCGCGCAGCTCGCGCATCGCGCCGAGCAGCGCCTTCTCGTCGGAGACGCCCGAGCCGGGCGCGAGCACGTCGGCGACGTCGAGCAGGCGCTGCGCGAGCGCGAACCGCTCCGCGGCGGCCGCGCGGCGCGCCAGCCCGCGCGCGAGCGGGCCGAGCACGAGCAGGCACACGCCGGTGCCCACGCCGATCGCGCCGGCGATGCCGAGCGCCGCGTCGTCGTACTTGCGGCCGAGCAGCCCCAGGCCCGACAGCGCCGCGGCCGCGAGCTGCATGAGGCCGTACGTGCGCAGCGAGTCGATGCGCGCGAAGTACCAGCCCCAGTACCCGCCCGCGACGAGCACCGAGATCAGCGCGAGCTCGTAGTAGGTGCCCACTACGATGCCGACTCGACGAACGCGCCCATCTTGCGGAACTTCTGGTAGCGCCGCTCGATCAGCTCCGCAGGCGGCAGGTCGACGAGCTCCTTCAGGTGTTTCTTGAGCGCGATGCGTAGCTTCGCGGCGGTGACCGCGGCGTTGCGGTGCGCGCCGCCCGGCGCCTCGGGGATGATCTCGTCGCAGATGCCGAGCTCGACCAGGTCGGGCGCGGTGAGCTTGAGCTGCGTCGCGGCCTCGCCGATCTTCGCGGGGTCGCGCCACAGGATCGACGCGCAGCCCTCGGGCGAGATCACCGAGTAGATCGAGTACTCGAACATGAGGATGCGATCGGTGACGCCGAGCGCGAGCGCGCCGCCGGAGCCGCCCTCGCCGATGACGATCGAGATCATCGGGCACTCGAGGCTCGCCATCACCTGCAGCGCCTTCGCGATCGCCTCGGCCTGGCCGCGCTCCTCGGCGCCGAGGCCGGGATACGCGCCCGGGGTGTCGATGAAGCACAGG
>JBLMXA010000179.1:0-3483 GCA_050257515.1 Acidobacteriota bacterium
CAGCGCGGCGTCAACGACTCGGTCGCGACGATGCAGCTGCTCGTCAAGCGGCTCGGCCACTGCCAGGTGCACCCGTACTACGTCTACGTGCACGATCTCGTGAAGGGCGTCGAGGATCTGCGAACGACGCTGCAGACCGCGCTCGACATCGAGAAGGCGGTGCGCGGCGTGACCGCCGGCTTTCACACGCCGACGTTCGTCGTCGACGCGCCGGGCGGCGGCGGCAAGCGAGTCGCCCACAGCTTCGAGCACTACGATCGCGACACCGGCATCTCGGTGTTCTGCGCGCCGTCGGTCAAGCCCGGGTACTTCCTGTACTTCGATCCGATCGACACGCTCGCGCCCGAGGTCCAGGCGCGGTGGAAGGACCGCGCCGAGCAGGACCGCATGATCGAGAGCGCGATCGCGGCCGCGCGGGCTGCGCAGGCCGGGAGCGCGCGCGCCAGCTCGGTGCGTTGAACCCGAATTCTCTCAGGCGTCGCGGGCAGTTATGAAATAGCTGCCACCTTTCTGCTACCTGCCTCCACTTCACGTACATGGAGGTTCACATGCGACGCTCGCTCTGGCTGCTTCTCGAAGCGACTGCGGGACTGGTGTTCGTGGCGTGCGGGACCGACAGCAATGTCGTCGTCGGCACTCGCTCGGACGGCATCACGATCTACTGCCAGCAGGGCGAGATCCAGTACCAGTGCTACCCCGGGGGCATCGGCCTGACGCAGACGGGCGATGGCAGCACGACGTCGCCGCCGCCATCCAACACCGGCAGCGGCAGTGACGGCAGCGGCAGCGGATCCGGCAGCGGCAGCGGCTCGGGCAGCGGCTCGGGCAGCGGCAGCGGCAGCGGATGGGGCAGCGGTAGCGGCAGCGGCTCGGGCAGCGGCTCGGGCAGCGGCAGCGGCTGCGGCGAGTTCAACTGCGGCGGCTCGGGGTCGGGCTCGGGCTCGGGCTCGGGTAGCGGAGGCGGAGGCGGTGGCGGAGGCGGCGGTGGTGGTGGCTGCGTGCCGTGGCCCGCGGGTCCGGCGAACGTGCTGTGGCCGCCAAACCACAAGATGCTCGACTTCTCGCTCTCCGACTGCGCGAACAACACGGTCTGCCCGGCGGGTCAGGCGGCCTCGGTCGACGGCACGATCACGCAGATCACGGTCGACGAGGCGGTCGACGTCGGCAAGGGCGGCGACGGCCACACGACGAAGTTCGACGCCGTGATCACCGGCGCGACGACGTTCTCGCTGCGCAGCGAGCGCCAGGGTGGCGGCGACGGCCGCGTGTACACGGTCTACTACGTCGACTCGAACAACCAGCCTGGCACCTGCCAGTTCCTGGTGCCCCACAACAAGGGCCCGTTCGAGGGCGCGGTCGACAGCGGCACGGTCTACACGGTCTACCCGTGACACGTTTCGACGGTCACGCCGAGTAGGTACATCGCGCTCACGTCGTCGGCGAGCACCCGCTCGGGCCCAGGCGGCGCAACCTCCAAGCGAGCGCGATGCGGCAAGACCTACTCGGCGTGGCCGCCGTTCCACAGCCCGGATCACTCGCCGGGCTAGAAGTCGATGACGCGCACGGCACCGCGGTCATCGGTCACCACGGCGAGCTTCGGCTCGCCGTGCGCCGTGATGCCGACCTTGATGCGGTCGCCGCGCGCGACGGTGGCGCCGGCCCACGGCAAGGTCACGCTGCGCGCGCCGGCGCGGACGAGCACGAGCTTCTCGCCCGCGAACACGACCTCGGCGTCGTAGAGCTTCGGCGCGACGACCGGGCGCTCGATCGTCGGCGTCCACAGCTTGCCGACGAAGTTGCGCAGCGCGGCCGGCGCCGACGGTGGCAGCGCGGCGTCGATGCGGGTCGCGAGCGCGGGCGTGCCGTCGCCGTGCTTCGCGAGGAACGCCGCCGCGGACATCCGCGCGTCGTCGCTGGAATCGGCGCCGTCGAGCAGCGCGATCGCGAGCTCGACCGTGCGGCCGGGCGCGGCGTCGAGCTCGACGAGCGCGAGCAGCAGCTCGGGCGCGACGCGCTCGGCGGCGGCGATCGCCGCGAGCATCTCGGGCCGCAGCGCGGGGACGTGGATCGCGAGCGCGGCGGCCGCGCGGTCGAGGCGGCCGAGCCAGCGCACGATCTCGGGCGCGTGATCCGACAGGATCGTGCGCAGGCGCGCGCGGATCTCGGGCTCGGGCGTCGCGGTCGCGCCGGCGTACTCCGCGAGCAGATCGGCGAGCCGCTCGGCCAGCACCGACTTGCGGCGCAGCATGTCGAGCACGAACGGCACGATCGCGATGGCGACCGGGTACAGCCGGCCGTGATCGATCGCGTGGTGCTCGAGCACGTCGAACGCGTCCTCGATCTCCTCGGGGAACGGCAGGTAGATCTCGGCGTGCCGCAGCACGGATAGCGCGCTCGGCACGTTGCAGCGTGCGCCGGCGCTGCCGTCCGACGGGCCATACGCGCCGCGCAGCACGCCCCACGACAGCTCGGCCACGCTGTGCTCGAGCCCGCGCACCTCGACCGCGCCGGTGGGGCCGAATCTACCCATTCGGCGGGAATCTAATGCAAAGCCTTGCCGGTAGGCTACAGCGCGATGAAACCCGTCCTGCTCGCCTGCCTCGCCACCGCGGCGTGCGCGTCACGACCGGCCCGACCAATTGCCGAGCCCGCGGCGCCGGTCGTCATCGCCCCCGCGGCACCGCCCGCTCCCGCGCCGCTCGCCGACGCGACGGTGATCGAGCGCAGCCACGACTGGTTCGACGCGATCGATCGCGCGGACGTCGACGCGTTCGCGGCGCCGCTCGCGCCGAAGTTCGTCGCGTTCGAGGACGAGCGGTCGTGGACCGCCGACGCGACGAGGAAGTGGCTGCAGGGCCGCAACGACCGCCACGATCCGGTGCACTCGCGCACGTGGAGCGACGAGCACGTCTACGCCGAGCCGAGCTCCGCCGTGTTCATCGGCAAGGCGGTCGAGCACATCCCCGAGCACGGCGACCGGCCCGCGAGCGACGAGCCGGGCTACAACACGCTCGTGTGGGCGCGCGAGGGCGACCGCTGGCAGGTCGTGTACTGGGGCTGGCAGGTGTCGGGCATCGAGGCCGAGAGGCAGCGCTGGAACGAGCGGTTTCGCGGCGGGCTCGGCTTCAAGAAGCAGCCGAACCAGCTGCTCGTCGACACCGTGAAGGGCAAGAAGCCCGGCACCGCGCTCGACCTGCTGATGGGCCAGGGCCGCAACGCGCTCTACCTCGCGTCGCAGGGCTGGAAGGTCACCGGCGTCGACATCTCCGACGAGGGCCTCCGCATGACGCGCGACGAGGCAGCACGCCAGAAGGTCAAGCTCGACCTGGTGCAGTCCGACATCGACAAGTACGACCTCGGCACCGACCGCTGGGATCTCGTCACGATGATCTACGCCGGCGACGACGCGAAGTTGCTCGAGCGCATCAAGCCCGCGGTCAAAAAGGGCGGCCTGTTCGTCACCGAGTACTTCGCGTCCGACAG
>JBLMXA010000180.1:0-6142 GCA_050257515.1 Acidobacteriota bacterium
CGGTTCGGCGACTTCTCGGTCACGATGGACCAGGCCGACAAGGAGCGCCTCGACAAGCTGGTCGATCGCATGGCCTACGTCGAGGGCATGGGCTCGGCGTCGGGCGGCATGGCCGCGTACCAGCAGCTCGCCCAGGCCGAGATGATGATGGGCGCCGCCGAGGGCATGAAGAAGGGCGGCGACGGCGGCGGCGCGTTCCAGGGCGCCGGGGTCGGCATGGGCTTCGCGATGGCCGGCCAGATGATGAACATGAGCAACCAGGCGCAGGCGCCGCGCCCCGCCGACGCGGGCCAGTCGAGGGACCAGATCATGGCGACGCTCAAGCAGCTCGGCGAGCTCAAGACCGCCGGCGTGCTGACCGACGCCGAGTTCGAGGCGAAGAAGAAAGAGCTGCTCGCGAAGCTGTAGTCGTGCGGCTCGACAACCAGACGTACTACGACGACTTCGCGAACTGGTACGAGCGCGAGCGTCACCTGCCCTACCACCGCATGCTCGACGACCTCGAGGTCGAGCTCGTCGAGCGCTACGGCCAGGCCAAGCAGGTCCTCGAGGTCGGCTGCGGCACCGGGCTCATCCTCGAGCGCGTCGCGCGGTTCGCGGCGAGCGCGAAGGGCATCGACCTGTCGCCCGGCATGCTCGCGAAGGCGAAGGCGCGCGGCCTCGACGTCGCGCAGGCGTCGGCGACCGAGCTGCCGATCGCGGACGCCTCGGTCGACGTCGCGTACTCGTTCAAGGTGCTCGCGCACGTCCCCGACATCGCGAAGGCGATGGCGGAGATGGCGCGCGTCGTCCGGCCCGGCGGCTGGGTGCTCGCCGAGTTCTACAACGCGCGCTCGCTGCGCCGGCTCGTCAAGGCGGTCAAGCCGCCGACCGCGGTGTCGGAGACGACGCACGACGAGCACGTGTTCACCCGCTACGACGACGCGCGCGCGATCGAGAGCTACCTGCCGCGCGAGCTCGAGTGGGTGACGACGCGCGGCATCCGCGTGATCACGCCGGCCGCCGCGGTGCTGCGCGTGCCGTTCGTCGGCTCCGCCGTGCGGTGGGCCGAGCACCGGCTCGCCGACCTGCCCCTCGCGCGCGACCTCGGCGGGTTCCTCGTCGCGGTCTGCCGGAGAAAATAAACCGCCAAGGCGCCGAGCACGCCAAGCCGGAGCGAGCAGAACAAATATTCTTCTGGCTCTGGCTTGGCGCCCTCGGCGCCTTGGCGGTTCAATTCTCCGGGGTCTCCGCGAGCAGCTCGCGCGCCTTGGTGCCGAGCGCGGGATCGGCGAGGCACGCCTCGAGGTGAGGGCGCGCGTCGGCGGCGCGGTGCAGCGCGAGCAGCGCGAGCGCGAGGTTGAACCGGTTCGCGAGGTTGCCGGGCTCGAGCGCGTACGCGCGCTGCCAGGCAGCGAGCGCCTCGTCGGGGCGGTGCGCCGCGAGCAGGACCTTGCCGAGGACGCGGTGACCGTTCGGGTACATCGGCGAGACCTCGGTCGCGCGCCGCGCCCAGTCGATCGCCTCGTCGTGCTTGCCGTCGGCCGACAGCATCAGCGCGAGGTTGCTCATCGCGAACGGCGCCTTGCCCTCCGCGGCCTCGCGCAGGCGCAAGAGCCCGGTCGCGCGATCGCCGCGCGCGATCAGGAACAGCGCCTCGCGATGGACGAGGTGCGGATCGCGCGAGTGCGACAGCCCCTCGGCGACCGCGCGATCCGCGAGGTCCTGGCGGCCCTCGTTCGCGAGCTCCTCGGCGTAGAAGCTCCACGCCGCGCCGTCGTGCGGGTTCGACGCGACCGCGCGCTGGTAGAGCGCGAGCTTGCTCGCCCAGCTGCCCTGCGCGTCGAGCGTGCGCGCGCCCGCGGCGACGACGATCGCGCCGACCAGCGCGACGCGCAGCTGCGCGCGGTCGATCGCGGCGATGCCGGTCGCCACCGCGAGCGCGACCGCGAGCGAGCCGAACATGAAGTAGCGGTCGGCGACGAGCACCTTGACGACCGGCAGCGCGATGCGGCTGTTCGGGAACCACGACAGCAGCCACCACACGGCCGCCACGCGCAGCGCGGGCGGCACGTCGCGGCCGCGCACGCGCGGGACCACCGCGACCGCGACGATCGCGACGAGCCCGAGCGCGCCGAGCGCGAGCTCGATCGCGGTGGGACCGTCGGTCGCGATCGGGTACGAGATCGCGTTCGGAAACACCATCGCGGCGAGCTCGAGGTAGAAGCCGTGGACGCCGGCCACGAGCGGCAGCCAGCCCGCCGGCGCGGGCGCGTTGCTGCCGACCACGCCCATCGCCGACGCGGTCAGCACGACCGGCACGAACGCGGCCGCGCTCGCGACGCCGATCGCGGCGAGCGCGGCGAGGCTCTTGCGCAGCGATCGCCTCGGCGCGGGCACGAGCCACTCGAGCGGCACGAGCGCGGCGAGCGCGAACGCCGCCGGCGCCTTGCTCCACACCGCGGCGACCGCGGCGACCACCGCGAGCACGAGCTGGCGCGCGGAGCCGCCGGCGCGGAACCGCGCGTAGCCGAGCACCGCGACGCCCACCCACGCGACCGCGAGCAGGCCCTTGCGCTCGGACAGCCACGCGACCGACTCGGCGTGGCTCGGGTGCACCGCGAACACGAGCACCGCGAGCCCGGCGACCAGCCGCGAGAACCCGAGCGCCTGCAGCGCCGCGAACCACACCGCGATCGCGGCGAGGTAGATCGCGACGTTCGTGACGTGGAAGCCCCAGTACGCGTGGCCCCACACCGCGTGGTCGAGCATCACCGAGAGATCGCGCACCGGCAGGTACTCGGCGCCGAGCCCGTAGCGGGTCGCGGTCGACGTGTCGAAGAAGATCGCGTGCAGCGAGTGCCACGAGACGTGCTGCAGCAGCCAGTTGTCGCGCACGAGCCACGGATCGTCGTAGTCGATGATGCCGCGCGCGAGCGTCGGCGCGTACAGCGCGAGGGCGAGCGCGAGCGCGAGCACGACCAGCGCGAGCCCCGGATCGCGGCGCAGCCGCTCGATCACGGCAGCGGCTCCAGCGCGCGCGCGAGCTCGCGCGCCGCGGCGGCGTCGTCGGTACGGCCGGCCGCATCGAGCGCGCCCGCGATCGCGCGCCAGGTCGCCGCGTAGCGGTCGTGGACGAGCGCGGCCCACTCGTCGTCGCGCGACGGCCGCGGGTACGCGAGATCGAACGCGGCGTAGATCGCCCGGTTCTGCGCGACCACGTCGTCGACGGGCGGCACCGGCACGCCGCGCGGCAGCACCCGGACGAGCGGGCCGAACGGGTACGTCGGGAACGCGCGCGCGAGCTCGGCGAACCCGGGCTCGACAAACACCGCGCGCCCCTCGCCGAGCAGGTGCAGCGCGAGCCGCACGCTCGCCGGCTCGGACCCGGGCTCGGCGACGATGCCGCGCGCGGCGACGCGATCGCGGTACCACGGCAGGCTCATCACGCCCCACGCGACGAACGTGACGTCCTGGCGCTCGCCCTCCACCCACTGCAGGTAGTTGACCGCGTAGTAGAGCTCGTCGGAGTACTCGAGCACGACCGCGCGCTCGGGCAGCATGCGCAGCACGTTGCGCGCGCCGGTCTCGACCGCGGCCGTGTGCAGCGCGCGCACGCGCGGCAGCGCGAGCCCGGCCGCCGCCGCGAACCCGAGCGTCGCCGCGAGCGGCGACGCGACGCGCGCCCACGCGTGCGCGCGCTCCGGCAGCCACGTCGCGAGCGCGTCGAGCCCGACCGCGACCGGGATCGCCAGCAGCATCACGGGCAGCACGTGGAAGCGATGGACGATGTAGAGCCCGATGCCCTCGGGCGCGGCGTTGAAGCGCGACACGAACGCCGGCCCGGCGACGAGCCAGCTCGCCGCGAGCATCGCCCACGCGACGCGCGTCTCGCCGCGCTCGCTCGGCCGCGCGACGCGCACGGCGAACGTCGCGAGCCCGACCGCGAGCGGCAGCCACAGCCACGCCCGCGCGAGGGTCGCGGCGAGCGCGACCAGCGACGCGGTCCACGGCGCGGTCGCGCCGTGCGCGACGAGGCTGCTGGTGCCGTACTCGCGGCGCGTGAAGTGGCCGATCAGCCGATCGACGTCGCGCACCGCGCCCCACGACAGCGGCGTGTCGGGCGCGACGAACGCGTACGCGTACGGCAACAGGCCGACCACGAGCCCGGCGACCGCGAGCGCGAGCGTCCGCGCGCCCGCCTCGCGCGCGGCGCGCGCCACGCCGAGCAGCCCGACCGGCGCGACGAAGATGCACGTCAGGTGCATCGACAGCCCGAGCCCGGCGACGAGGCCGAGCGCGGCCGCGCGCCGGCCGCCGCGCAGCGGACCCTCGCGCGCGGCGAGCCACACGACCGCCGCCGCGACGAGCACGTTGGGCGCGAACACCTCGGCCTCGCTCGCGACGCGTACGAACACCGGCGCCGCGGCCGCGAGCGCGCACGCGATCGTCGCGGCGAGCGGCCTCGCCCCCCACGCGCGACACGCGGCGTGCAGCACGAGCACGGCGCCGGCGCCGGCGATCGCGGTCGCGAGCGCGGCGGTGTGCGCGGCGGTCGCCCCGGGCAGCCAGCTCGTCGCGTGCAGCCACAGCAGGTACAGCGGGTACCCCGAGGGGTGCGCGATGCCGCCGAGCCGCGCGAGCCCGGAGAACTCGGCGTTGTCACCGTCGACGACGTGCGTGGGTGCGAGCCACAGATACAGCGCGAGCGCGGCCAGCGCGAGCAGCCCGCCGCGCGCGACCAGCCACCGCTTCACGGGAGGCCCTCGCGGAGATTTGCCGCCAAGCCGCCGAGCACGCCAAGACAGACGCCAAGAGTCTTCGCGCGCGCTTCGCGCGCGAGAGGTCGCTTGGCGTCTGTCTTGGCGTGCATGGCGTCTTGGCGGCCCATCTTTCTCCTCCTCAGGGCTCCGGGCCGATCTCGCGCGCGAGCTCGGCCGCGCGCGCCGCCCGGTCGTGCTCGCCGGCGGCCTCGAGCTGGGCGGCGAGCGCGCGCCACGTCCGCGCGTAGCGATCGTGCACCGCGGCGGGCCACTCGTCGCCGGCGCCCGGCCGCGCGTAGGGAATCTCGAACGTGGCGTACAGCTGCTCGTTCATCGCGACAACCTCGTCGAGCGACGGCGGCCGCGTGCCGCGCGGCAACAGCCGCATCAGGATCCCGTAGCGGTAGTGCGGGAACGCGGCGACCGCGTCCTTGACCGCGGGCTGCACGAACACCGGTCGCCCGTGCGCGAGCAGATCGTCGATCACACCGTCCATCGCGAACCCGCGCGCGACCAGCCGCGCGCGGTACCACGGCAGCCCGAACAGCGCCGCGTGCATGTAGGCGACGTCCTTGCGCTCGCCGAGCACGAGCTGCTCGTAGAACACGCCGCCGGCGACGTCGTCGTCGATGCCGATCACGACCGCATCGGGCGGCAGCGACTTCAACAGATTCCTCGCCTGCATCTCGACCGCCGGCACGTGCACGCGCGCGACGTGCGGCAGCGCCGCCGCGGCGATCGCGACAAAGGCCAGCACCGCGAGCACGTGCGATGCGCGCCGCTCGAGCTGGGGCACGCGCGCGATCAGCCGGTCGAACGCATCGGCGACCGCCGGCGCGACGAGCAGCGACGGCAGCAGGTGAAACCGATCGACCACCCACTTGCCCGGACCCTCGGGCGCGATGTTGAAGCGCAACGCGAGCACGGGCCCCGCGATCACCGCGCTCGCGGCGAGCACCGCCCAGCCCCACCGCGGCTCGTGCGTATCGTCGCCGCCGCGCGCGATGCGCAGCGCGAGCGCGGCGAGCCCGGCGAGCGCGGGCAACCACAGCCACGTGCGGCCGAACGTGTCGGCGAGCGCGCCGAGGCTGGTCAGCGCGGGCACGCCGGCGCGGTCGGTCGCGAGGTTCGTCGGCCCGCCGTAGTCGAGCCGCAGGAACATGTGGACGAGATCGCGCACGCCGTGGAGATCGCCCCACGTCGCCTCGTGCACCGGCGCGACGAGCAGGTACAGGTACGGCACGAGCCCGAGCGCGAGCCCGCCGAGCGCGGCGGCGATCGCGAGCGCCGGGCGCCGCGCCTCGCGCGCGCCGCGGATCGCGCCGAGCACGCCGACCGGCGCCGCGAGCGCGCACGTCAGCTGGTTCGCGAGGCCGAGCCCCGCGACGAGGCCGAGCGCG
>JBLMXA010000181.1:0-20334 GCA_050257515.1 Acidobacteriota bacterium
CGCGCAGCTCGCGCCCGCGCTCGCCAGGCTGCTCGCGCAGGGCTCGCCGGCCGACCTCCGGCTCGCTGGCTACGTCGCGCTCGGCGAGCTCGGCATGCCGGGTGTCACCGACGCGGTCGCCGCCGTGCGCCGCGAGGAGGATCCGCGCGTGCTCGGCGCCGCGTCGAACGCGCTGATCTCCGCCGCGCCCGAGGCCTCCGCGCTCGCGCCGCTGGCCGGCCGCGCGAACCAGCTGCTCGCCGCCCCCGACGCGCGCCTGCGCGAGGCCGGCGCCGAGATCGCGGGCCTGCTCGGCGGCGCGGTGCAGGCGACCGCGCTCGTCAAGCTCGCCTCCGACGACGCGCCGTCGGTCCGCGGCGCCGCGGTGTGGGCGCTCGGCAAGCTCGCCGATCCGGCGAGCGAGAAGGCGCTGCTGTCGGCGTTCCGCGACGACGATCCCGCGGTCCACGAGCGCGCGGCCGCCGGCCTGCTCCGGCTCGGCACGCCCGAGGCGCTCGCGCAGGCGATCGCGTTCGTGTCCGGCGACGCCGATCCCGCGGCGCGCGGCGCGATCGCGGCCGCGCTGCACGTCCCCCCGGCGCACGCCGAGCGGCTCGGCCGCCTCGTCGACGACGCGCTGTCGAAGGTCGGCGCGAACGATCCCGCGTTCGAGCCGCTCGTCCGCATCAAGCTGTCGACCGTCAGCGCGAAGGGCCATGCCGGCGCCGCGATCGATGTCGACAAGGAGATCGCCGCCGCGTTTCCGAGCTTCGCGGCGCTGCAGAAGCTGCCCGGCTTCGACGGCCTCGTGAAGTCGCTGCGCACCGCCGAGTCGCTGTTCCACACGACCGGCTCGCAGCCCGACGCCGACATGTCGCCGCCGATCACGCTGTGGATGAAGGTGCTCGAGAACTACGTCCACGCGTGGCTCGGCCCGCGGATGGCGGGGCTGCAGCGCGATCCGTCGACGCTGTTCGACTACGTCGATCGCGTGATCGGCGGCAGCTGGAGCGGCTACCAGCGCTGGGTCGAGCCGAAGTGGCGCGATCCGGCGGAGGTCGGCAGCGCGAAGGTCGACATCCCGCTGCGCGCGATCCCGAACGCGGTGCGCGAGCTGCAGGAGCACCGCAGAAAGCGCCTCGACTCGCCGCTGTCGGTGACCGAGTGGGCGCGCATGCTCGTGCTGTTCGCGGTCGATCATCCGTCGAGCGGCTTCCGCAACCTGATGAAGGTCGGCGGCGCCGCGAAGGTGTCGCCCGAGCGCACGATCGCGCTCGCGCATCGCCTCCACACGCTCGCCGCCGTCCGCAACCTCGTCACCCACCGCGCGAGCGCGGGCGCCGCGACGCTGTCGGCGTTCCGCCGCGGCTACTACGCGGCGTTCGAGGATCTCGACGCGCTCGCCTAGTTCACCGACACGAGCGCGAACGCCTCGACGAGCTTCTGGCGGAACGTCGGCATGTACGAGTCGAACGTGTCGAGTGTGAGGGTCCCGTCGTCGTTGCTGACCTTCGTCCAGTCGATCGAGTCGAGCGCGTGGTCGACCTGGACCTGCACGCCGATGCGGGCGCTGCCGCCGGGCTGCAGCTGCGTGTCGGGGTAGAGCGCGACGGTGAGGTAGTCGCGATCGTAGATCTTGAACGGGTACGTGGTGCCGTTGACGATCACGTGGCCGTTGATCCAGTACGAGTTGTCGGTGAGCTGGCCATCGATCCGCATCGACAGCTTCGAGTACACGCCGCTCGGCGCGCTGGCGAACGTCACCGGATCGGGCATCGTGTCCTGGCGCCAGGCGAGATCGATCTCGTTCGGCGTGCTGACCGACGCGGCGTCGCCGGTGACCTGGAGGGTCAGCATCTTGAACACGGCCTCGTCGATCGTCGCGTTGTTGCCGGCGTCGCCGGGGACCTGCGGCTGGATCGAGAACTCGACCGAGAGGCCATTCGGACCGGTCGCGTCGTGGTGATCGTCCCCGCCGTCGGGTACGTTCATCTGCGACGTGTGGCAGGCCGTCAGCAACGCTCCGAAGAGCGCAACGCGGACCAGTGCCTGCATGACCGCGGAGACTGCAATGAAGAGACCACGCGTTGCAAAGGTTAAATTCGTGAATTCGTGGCCGATCCAGGTGCGCAGTGCTCGTGTAGTGTGCACAGTTCGTACAGTCGAATGGTGACCGAACCACAGACGCAAGAAGCGGGGACGGCGTTCGCCGCGATCGGCGGTCCTCGCGCGTTCCTCGTGATCCACGTCGAGGGCGGCGATCGCAGCTCCCGCGTGACCGATCTGCCCGACGGCATCGACGTCACGTTCGGCCGCTCGCGCGGCGCGACCGTCCACGTCGAGAGCGAAAAAGTTTCGCGCATGCACGCGCGGGTCCGGCGCACCGGCGAGGTCATCGAGGTCGAGGACCTGGGGTCGCGCAACGGCACGCGCGTCAACGGCGACAAGATCGAGGGCGTCCGCCAGCTCGAGGCCGGCGACGAGATCGCGATCGGTCCGATCCTCGCGGTCGTCGGCGTGACGAGCGGGCTGCGCAGCAAGAGCAGCATCGCCGACGATGTCGCCGGCGAGGCGCGGCTCGCGGCCGAGGTCGATCGCTCGGTGCGCTACCACCGGCCGCTGACGGTCGGGCTCGTGCGCGTCGCGAGCGACAGCGTGCTCGACGCGATCGCGCGCTCGCTGCGGCCGATGGACCTGATCGCGGAGGACGCGGGCGACGACTACCTCGTGATCCTGCCCGAGCTCGCGCGCGCCGAGGGCGCGACGGCGATCGAGCGGCTGCTCGACTTCGCGCGCGCGGCGGGTGTCGACGCGAAGGCCTCGTGCGCGGTGTGCCCGGAGGACGGCACGACCGTCGAGGCGCTGATCGGCGCCGTGCGCGCCGGGCTGCGCGCGGGCCGCACGCCGCGCGCGGCGGCCAGCGAGCCCGCTCCGGCCGAGCCGCCGGCCGGCCAGCCGATCGTGATCGATCCGGCGATGCGCCGCGTGTACTCGCTCGTCGAGCGGATCGCCGACACGCCGATGACGGTGCTGATCCTCGGCGAGACCGGCGTCGGCAAGGAGCTCGTCGCCGAGGCGATCCACAAGCGCTCGAGCCGGCGCGACAAGCCGCTGATCAAGCTCAACTGCGCCGCGCTGCCGGAGACGCTGCTCGAGAGCGAGCTGTTCGGCTACGAGCGCGGCGCGTTCACCGGCGCCGAGCGCCGCAAGGTCGGCTTCTTCGAGGCCGCGAACGGCGGCACGCTGTTCCTCGACGAGATCGGCGAGATGCCGCTGTCGCTCCAGGCCAAGCTCCTGCGCGTGCTCGAGCGCAAGGTGATCACGCGCGTCGGCGGCACGACCGAGGTCGCGACCGACGCGCGCCTGATCGCGGCGACCCACCGCGATCTCGAGAACGAGGTCCGCGCCGGCCGCTTCCGCCAGGACCTGATGTTCCGCATCGGCGGCTTCACGCTCGTCGTGCCGCCGCTGCGCGACCGCACGGCCGAGATCGTGCCGCTCGCCGAGCACTTCGCGCGCATCGTCGCCGCCGAGCAGGGTCGCGCCGCGCCCGCGTTCACCGACGACGCGCGCGACGCGCTCACCGGCTACAGCTGGCCCGGCAACGTCCGCGAGCTCAAGAACGCGGTCGAGCGCGCGCTCGTGCTCGCCGGCGACACGATCAGCGCCGCCGAGCTCCCCGACAAGCTCCGCGACGCCGCCCAGCGCGTGCGCCCCACCTCCGGCAGCGCCGACATGCGCGGCCACCTCGCCGAGGTCGAGCGCGCCGCGATCATCGCCGCGCTCGAGGCCGAGGATCAGAACCAGACGCGCGCCGCGCGCCGGCTCGGCCTGTCGCGGCTGGCGTTGATCTACAAGATGGAGAAGTACGGGCTCAAGCCGCCGCCGGGACGCGGCGCGAGCTAGCCATCACACCGGGCCCGGCCTGGTGACGCACGGCAGGTGACGCGTCTCCGTGCACGTGTTGCGCGTGCGGCCGGTACGAAGCCTGCACCTCGCGCAGGCGTGGGCTTCCTCGAAACTCCGACGAGCTACCTGTTCTTCACGGGCAAGGGAGGTGTCGGCAAGACCGCCCTCTCCTGCGCCACGTCCCTGCGGCTCGCCGCTGCCGGCAAGCGCGTCCTGCTCGTCAGCACCGATCCGGCGTCGAACCTGGGCGAGATGCTCGGCGTGAAGCTGAGCAATCACCCGACCGAGATTCCCGGCGCGCCCGGGCTGTTCGCGCTCGACATCGATCTGGAGCTGGCGGCGGCGGAGTACCGCGAGCGCGTCATCGAGCCCTACCGGCGGATCTGGACCGCCGCGCAGATCGCGACGCTGCAAGAACAGCTCGCAGGCTCGTGCACGACGGAGATCGCCGCGTTCGACGAGTTCGCAGGACTGCTCGCCGCCCAGGACGGTCGCGACTGGGATCACGTCATCTTCGACACCGCCCCCACCGGACACACGCTGCGGCTGCTCAGCCTGCCCCGTGCGTGGGCGGGATTTCTCGAGTCGACCACCGCCGAGGCGTCCTGCCTCGGCCCGCACGCCGGCCTGAAGACCCAGCAGTCGCGGTTCGAGCGCGCGCTCGAGGCGCTCACCGACGGCGCGCGCACGACGGTGGTGCTCGTGCCGCGCCCCGCCCGGGCCGCACTTCGCGAGGCCGCGCGCACCTCCGGCGAGCTCGACGAGCTGGGGCTGAGCAACCAGCAGCTCGCGATCAACGCGATCTTCGAGGCGACCGATCGAAGCGACGCGATCGCGGTCGCGCTCGAACAGCGCGGGCGGCAGGCGCTCGACGCGATGCCGGACCGGCTGCGGACCCTCCCCACGACGCGGGTGCCGATGCGGGCCTACAACATGGTGGGCCTTCCGGCGCTGCGCGCGCTGCTCGGGGACGGAGCACCGCCGCCGGTCGAGGCGAGCCGCGCGAGCCTCGTCCCGCTGCCGCCGCTCGGCGCGTTGATCGAGGACGTCGCCGCGCCCGGGCACGGGCTCGTCCTCGTCATGGGAAAGGGCGGCGTGGGCAAGACGACGATCGCGGCGTCGATCGCGGCCGAGCTGGCATCGCGCGGCCTGCCGGTGCATCTCAGCACGACCGATCCCGCCGCGCACATCGCCTCGACGATCGAGGGCCAGGTGCCGAACCTCCGGATCAGCCGGATCGATCCCGAGGCCGAGACGAGCGCCTACGTCGACAACGTGATGGCGACACGCGGCGCCAAGCTCGACGAGCAGGCCCGCGCTCTGCTCGCGGAGGATCTGCGCTCGCCGTGCTGGGAAGAGGTCGCCGTGTTCGGCGCGTTCTCGCGGCTCGTGCGAGAGGCCGGCAAGGGCTTCGTCGTGCTCGACACCGCGCCGACGGGTCACTCGCTGCTGCTGCTCGATGCGACCGGCGCGTATCACCGGCAGATCGTCGCGGCCTACAAGTCCACGCAGTCCGGACGCATCGAGACGCCGCTGATGCGCCTCGGCAACCCGGCTCACACCAAGGTGCTGATCGTCACCCTCGCCGAGACCACGCCCGTGAGCGAGGCCGCCGAGCTACAGGCCGATCTGCGGCGCGCGGGGATCGAGCCGTTCGCGTGGGTCATCAACGCCAGCCTGGCGGCCGCCGGTTCCACCGACCCGTTGCTGCGGCAGCGGATCGAGAGAGAGCTGACGCAGATCGCCGCCGTTCAGACCCGGCACGCCAGGCGCGTCGTCATCGTGCCGTGGCAGATCGAGGAACCGGTCGGCCGCGAACGGCTGCACCGACTCGCACATCCAGGATCGCCATCGGCGCCGTAGTCGTCGCAGCCCGATCGAGTACGCTGCCGATCATCGAGATACGCGGTCGCGACCGCGCAGTGGGTGCATGCAGATCGCGCGCGACCGAGGCGAATGCGGGATGTCTCGTCGAGAACGCGCCGGGCACCTGGCACACGCGATGCTCGGCTCGGATGCAACAGGAGGCATCCATGAAGACTCGAGCTCTCCACCGGTCCGCGCTCGCTGCGCTCGTGATCGGTCTCGCGGCCGGAACGGCGGCCGCACAAGGCGCGAAGGGCGCCTATGGCGGCGCCAGCTACGGTGGCGCGAGCTACGGCGGCGCGCCCGCCCCGGCGGCACCCGTCGCGGCGGAACCCGCTCCGGCCGCCGCGCCGACACCGGCGCCGGTCGAGGCTGCACCGCCGGAACCCGCCTACGAGACTCCGTCGGTGACCGAGGCCGCGCCGACGCCGCCGTTCTACGAGCGATGGGGCCTCGCGATGACGATCGGCGGTGGCCCCGAGGGTTTCTCTAGCCGCACCAACACCAGCACGCAGATCGGCGGCGGCTGGAACGTGCGCGCGATCCTCGGCAACAAGAGCTACCTCGGAGTCGAGGCCTCGTACGTCGGCTCGGCGCAGGGATTCGAAGCGGCCGGCATGGACAAGAACGCCGTCCTCGTCGGCAGCGGCGTCGGCGGCGCGCTGCGGCTCAACTTCGCGCCGAAGTACGCGCTCGGCCCGTTCATCTTCGGCGGCGCCGGCTGGCGCCACTACAGCCTGACGAACGCGAGCTACAACAACTCCGGCATCAAGTCGACCGACAACGTCGCCGAGTTCCCGATCGGAGGCGGCCTGCAATACATCTATGGCGGCCTGCTCGTCGACGCGCGGCTCGACTACCGGTTCACGCAGAACGGCAACATGATGCCGGCCGCGAGCAACACCGACATGGGCCGGTGGGGCATCGAAGGCAACATCGGTTACCAGTTCTGATCACTGCGAGACGAGACCGAACCACTGGCCGACGTTGACGCCGTTGACCTGCGAGAACAGCACGAACTCGCTGATACCGTAGGTCTGGGCGGCGGCGACACGCTTGATCGTCAGCTTGAGCTTGTCGCCGTTGTTGCCGGTCGACCTGTCGAGCGTCAGCTGGAGCTCGGCCGGCTGCATCTGGTAATGCGACGCGACGTCGTACGCGACGACCGTCCAGTCGGCGGCCGGCGCGTCGCTGTACAGATCGACCTCGACGTCGGCCGACGCGTTGAGCGCGATCTGTACGCCGCGCGTCATCAGCGTCTGGCCGCCGGGCGAGATCGTGATGGTCGGCAGGTTCGCCGCCGCCTCGACGTACGGCGTCGACAGCACCGGCACGCATGGATCGTGGCCGGCCGCCGCCGACGCGTTCGACCACTGGCGCTGCGCCGTGTACGTGCCGACGAGGTTCGGCTGGTACGCCGCCTTGACCGCCTCGCACATGTCACCGAGCTCGGCGCCCGGCATCAGCGAGACGATCGCGTCCGCGTCGTCGATGTTGTTGTACGCGGCGTTCGTGAACGGATGCGGATCGGTCGACGCCTCGAGCAGCTCGTGGCTCGTCGCGATCGTGTTGTACTGCAGCGGGTCGTAGCTCATGCTGTTCGTGCAGCGCGGCAGCAGCGCGTAGACGACCTGCATGCCGTTTGCCGACGTCTCGCTGTGATAGCCGCCGAAGTCGGTGCAGCTCGTGCCGCCGCCCATCGTCAGCGTCACGCCGTCGGGCAGGAACACCGTGTAGATCGTGCTCGCGGTCGCGGCCGGCCAGCCGCCGGTGCCCGCGGCGTGGTTCTGGATCAGCGTCTGCAGCGCGCTGTCGGTCGTCGGCGGAGTCTCGGTCGCGATCACGCTCGACGCGATCGTCAGCGAGCCGACGCCGTACTCCTGCGCGACCGCCGTCCAGTACGACGAGCTCGCGAGCTCGTGCAGGAACGTCTCGAGCTGCTGCTGCTGCGTCGAGTCGCCGCTGAAGAACACCGGCACGATCAGCGGCGACGCGAGCACGGGCCCGCCCGAGCTCATCGCGACCGGCTGGGACGGGTGCGTCGCCTCGACGAAGCCGCTCGGCGCGTCGATCGCCGCGTCGGCCTGCTGCTGCGAGGCATCGGGCATGTTGTTCCCGGGCTTGTCGCTGCCGCCACACGCCGCGAGCATCATCGCGAGCACGACCCCAGGAGCGCTGTGTCTCATGCGCCGAGCTTCCGCTGGCTCGGCGGACACTTGCAGCGCCCGCGTGCTCACGACCTCTCACCTACAGCGGCGCGGGCACCTCACGAGGTCGCGACGACCAGCTCCTCCGACGACGAGGGCGTAGCCCGGCAAGGTAGCGCGCGGCGAGCTCGGCCGCTCCGACGTGACGCGCGTCGCGAAAACCGGCCTCGCGGCACTCGCCGGCGCCGAGACGCTGACGTCGGCTATGGCACGTCCCGCGCGCGGTGTCGCGGCTCGCGATCGTCGCGATCCTGGCGCTCGCCGTCGTCGCCAGCGTGCGCGCGAGCCGGCACCGCTGACCGCCGCGCGCGCCGGTACAGCGTCGACGGATCGACGCCGAGGATCTCCGCCGCGCGCGCCTTGTTCGCGCCGCAGTACGCGAGCACGCGCGCGATGTGCTCCTCCTCGAGCTCGCGGAGCGTGACGAGCCGCTCCGCCGCCGGCGCCGCCGCGGGTGCGAGCGCGGTCAGCTCCGGCGCGATCGCGCGCAGCTCGTCGACCGAGACCTCCGCGCCGTGGCCGAGGATCGCGAGCCGCTCGATCACGTGCTCGAGCTCGCGCACGTTGCCCGGCCACGCATGCGCGGCGAGCGCCGCGAGCACGCCGTCGGCGAGCCGTCGCGCGCGGCACTCGGGGTTGCGCGCGCGTGCCCGCGTCAGGAAGTGCTCCGCGAGCAGCGCGATGTCGGCGGCGCGCTCGCGCAGTGGCGGCACGACGAGCGGCACGACGGACAGGCGGTAGAACAGGTCGGCGCGGAACCGGCCGCTGCGGAGGTGCGCGTCGAGGTCCTGGTGCGTCGCGGCGACGAGCCGCACGTCGACCTTGCGCGGCACGCCGGCGCCGACCGCGCGCACCTCGCCCTCCTGCAGCACGCGCAGCAGCTTCGCCTGCGTCGCGAGCGGCATGTCGCCGATCTCGTCGAGGAACAGCGTGCCGCCGTCCGCGTCGGCGAACACGCCCGCACGCGACGAGGTCGCGCCGGTGAACGCGCCGCGAGCGTGGCCGAACAGCTCGCTCTCGACGAGCCCGTCGGGAATTCCCGCGCAGTTGATCGCGACGAACGGGCGGTCGCGGCGAGGGCTCGCCGCGTGGATCGCGCGCGCGACCAGCTCCTTGCCGGTGCCGCTCTCGCCGCGCAGCAGCACCGCCGCGGAGGTCCGCGCGACGCGAGCCGCGGAGCTCGCGAGCTGCTGCATCGGCGCGCTCGCGCCGACGATGCCAGCGAACGCGACCTCGGCGTCGCGGCGCAGCTCGCGCGCGCGGCGGGCATGGCCGACGAGCTCGGTCATCCGTACCGGCTTCTCGACGAAGTGCCACGCGCCGCGGTTCATCGCCTCGACCGCGGAAGGCACGTCGCCGAAGCCGGTCATCACGATGACCATCGCGTCGCGCGGCGCCGCGTCGAGCACGGCAAACCCGTCGCGCTCGGGCATGCGCAGATCCGTGATCACGAGCTGCGGTGGTAGCTCGCCGATCGCGGCGATCGCCCCGCGGCCGGAGTCGAGGGCGCGCGCGTCCCAGCCATCCGCGGTCAGATTTTCGGTGATGAGGCGCGCCAGGTCAGCGTGATCGTCGACGACGATCGCGCGCGGTCGTTGCGAACCGAGCATGAGGGTCTCCTGCGTGAAGGACTGATCGCGAGGTGAACGGGCGATCAGGCGGCAGGAGGCCCGCGCGAGCTGCGAACGAACGGCGAGCGGACGCCGGCGACACCGGCGACCGCCGCCGCGGAGAGGTCGGTGACCGCGCCGACAGGTGCGAGCCCCCGTGCCGCGGCGACCGCGACGACCGGCACGAGCCGCCGCTGCGGGCTCGCCGCACGGCGCACGGCATGAGCGACGACCGCGGTCTTCGCGGCGTAGAGCTCGCCGCCCCCCGGGCGCGCGTGGTCCCCGTCGGCCACGCGCAGGCCACCCGCGACGAGGCAGATGGCGACGAGCGCGCACCACAACGACCGCATCCTCGATGGCTAGCACGCGGCCGGCGCAGCGCGTGTTGCAAAATGCAAAACGCCTTGCGCGATGCAAGCGCGGCGACCGCGAACCCACGCGATGTCGCGACGATCGCTGCTGGCGCGGCAGCTGCAGGGACCGCGCGCATGACGTACACCGAAAAGGACTGGGATGACGAACCGACGCGACCGTTCGACTGGCTGCGGACCGCGCGCGTGCTCGTCGCCGAGGACGACGACGCGCTGCGTGCGATGATCGCGGGGCGCCTGCGCGCCGATGGCTGCCGCGTGATCGAGGCCGCGAACGGCGACGAGGCGCTCGATCGCATCACGTCGGTCGAGACCTCCTCGCTGACGCCCGGCATCGATCTCGTCGTGATCGACGTGCGGATGCCGGGGCTGTCGGGGCTCGAGGTCGTGCGCCTGCTGCGGTCGTGGCGATGGACGACGCCCGTGCTGTTCGTCACCGCCTATCCCGACGAACAGTTCCTCGAGCAGGCGACCGCGCTCGACGCGCAGGTGCTCGCGAAACCGTTCGTGCTGGCGCGGCTCAGCCAAGCAGCGAGCGAGACGCTGGCGAGGAGCGTGGCATGACCCGGCCGACGCTCGTGATCGCCGACGACGACGCGAACATGCGCGCGCTCGTCCGCGAGACCCTGCGGGGCGAGCTGCCCGACGCGATCGAGGCGGCGGACGGCCGCGAGCTGTTCTGGCAGCTCCTGCGCTCGAGCTACGGCGTGGCCGGCCACGCGCGCGACCTCGTGATCGTCGCCGACGTGCGGATGCCGGCGTACAGCGGGCTCGACGTGCTCGACGCCTGGCACCAGGAGCACGCACGCAGCCCGATCGTCATGATCACCGCGTTCCCCGACGATCGCGTGCGCGCGCGCGCCGCGCGGCTGGCCGCGGCGGTCGTCGCGAAGCCGTTCTCTCGCGCACAGCTCCAGGTCGCCGTGTCCGACGCGCTCCGCCGGGCACGCACCGAGGAGGTCGCGCGATGACCGAGAACGTATTTCCGGCGCTGCTCTCGCGCTCCACCTCCCCGCGGTGGGCGTCGGTGCTGCGCGAGCACGCGATCGTGCTCAGCCTCGCCCTGGTCGCGGTGTTCGCGCTGCTCGATCACGCCACCGGCGTGGAGGCGACGTTCGTCGAGCTCACGTACCTGGTGCCGATCGCGATCATGGCGTGGTTCCGCTCGCGCGCCGCCGCGCTCGCCGTCGCCGCGCTCGCGACCGCCGCCTCGACGTGGATCTTCGTCGCGAACGAGGCGCCTCCGCATCTCCACGACGTGCTGCTCAACGCGCTCGCGTCGTACGGCATGTTCGTCGCGTTCATCGCGATCCTCCACGCGCTGCGCCAGCACGTCGAGCGCGAGCGGGCGCAGCGGCGCGCGGCGGTCGAGCAGCTGCGCCACGCGGAGCGGCTGCACGTGATCGGCACGCTCGCGGCCGGCGTCGCGCACGAGCTCGGCACGCCGCTCAACGTGATCACCGGCGCGGCCGAGATGATCGGCGACCGCGACGTGCCGCGCACGCGCGTCACCGAGCTGACCGCGCTGATCCTGCGCCAGACCGAGCAGATCACGTCGATCATCCGCCACCTGCTCGAGTTCGGCCGGCGCGGCGGGACCGCGACGACCGACGTCGACGCCGACCGCGCGGTCGCGGCGACCGCCGAGCTGCTCGCGACGACCGCGCGCAAGCACCACGTCGAGCTCGTCGTGTCGCTCGGGCTCGGCGCGGATCATCCGGCGCGTGCGAGCGCGCGCGAGATCGAGCAGGTCGTGTCGAACCTGCTGCTCAACGGCATCCAGGCGATGGCCCGCGGCGGCACGCTGCGCGTCGCGACGCGGCTCGAGCAGCGCCCCGAAGGTAGCTGGGCGGCGATCGCCGTCGAGGACGAGGGCGACGGCATCCGCCCCGAGCACCTGCCGTACATCTTCGATCCGTTCTTCACGACGAAGGGCATCGGCGAGGGCACCGGGCTCGGGCTGTCGGTGAGCTACGGCATCGTCAGCGACTGGGGCGGCCGGATCGAGGTCGACAGCCAGCCCGGCCACGGCGCGCGCTTCGTCGTGCTCGTGCCGCTCGCGTAGTCACAGATGGCACTAGCCGTCGACGTTGCGCATGAAGTCGGCGACCTGCGCGAAGCGATCCTCGAGGAAGCCGCGCAGCTCGCCGGTCACGCCCTCGGCGTCCATCGCCGCGGTCATGCTGCGCAGCCACGCGTCGCGCATCGCTTCGTTCACGCCCACGCGCGCGTGGCGCATGCGCAGCCGGGGGTGGCCGTGCTGCGCGATGTAGTCCTGCGGCCCGCCGAGCCAGCCGATCAGGAACAGCCCGAAGCGGTCGCGCGACGCGCGCGCGACCTTGCCGTCGGGCGTGCAAGGATGCAGCTTCGCGAGCGCCGGCTCGCGCTCGCTCATCACGTCGTAGAACTTCTCGACGAGCGCGCGCACCCGGTCGGCGCCGCCAAGCAACTGGAACGGGGTCGGATCCACCGGGCCACAGGCTAGCCTATCGACCGCGACACGCCCACGGTATCCTGGACGTGTTGGTGGTCCGTCTGGCGCTCATCGCCTCGCTGACCGGGTGCTCGTTTCAACACGGGACAGCCGGCGCGATCGCCCCGAGCGATGCCGGCGGCGATGCCGCGGGCGACGCGAGCGGGCGGATCGACGCGCCGGCCGACGCGCACGTCTTCCTCGACGCGAGCCAGCCGGTGCTGTCCGCCGTCCGGACCACGCTCGGCCAGATCGACATCAACCTCACGACCGAGGGCACGACCGACTGGGCGCACTGGGGCACGGTCAACCAGCCGCCTTTCTTCGATCACAAGAGCAGCGGCGGCTCGATGATCACGAACGTGACGCAGCCTCCGTCGCTCGTCGTCAGCCAGCTGCCCGTGTCGGCGAGCTGGACCGACGGCACGCCGCACGCGAGCGTGTCGCAGACCGCGACCGGCATCGGCGTGACCGCCCCCGCGGGCATGACGTTCACCGTGCCGGCCGGCCAGGCGGTGCACGTGCTGCGCGTGTACGTCGCGAGCAAGAGCGGGACCGAGCGTCTCGACGTGTCGCTGTCCGACGGCTCGGCGACCGCCTACACCGACAGCGTCACGACCGGCAGCGCGACGCACTACGAGTACGCGATCACGTTCGCGGCGGCGAGCGATGGCCAGACGCTGACCGTGGCGTGGACCGATACCAACGACAGCACCGGCAACGGCTTCGCGACGCTGATGAGCGCGACGTTCCAGTAGCTAGGCGAGCGGCGCGAGCAGGTCATCGACGTCGCGCTCGGTCAGGGCGCCGGCGGCGCCCGCGCCCTGCTCGAGGATCGCGTCGGCGAGGCGGCGCTTGTGGCGCTGCAGCGCGAGCATGCGATCCTCGACGGAGCCCGCCGCGATCAGGTTGTACGCGAACACCGGGCGCGTCTGGCCGATGCGATACGCGCGGTCGGTCGCCTGGCTCTGCGCCGCCGGGTTCCACCACGGGTCGTAGTGGATCACGGTGTCGGCGCGCGTGAGGTTGAGGCCGGTGCCGCCGGCCTTGAGCGAGATCAGGAACACGTCGGCGCGGCCGGCCTGGAACGCGTCGATCGGCTTCTGGCGGTCGGCGGTCTGGCCGGTCAGCGTGACGTGGCCGATGCCGCGCGCGAGCAGCGCCTCGGAGATCAGGCCGAGCATCCGCGCGAACGCGGAGAACACGAGGATGCGGCGGCCCTCGGCGAGCTGCGTCTGCACCATCTCGACGAGCAGGTCGAGCTTCGCGCTGGTCTCGACGCCGCGCGCCGCCTCGAACGACGCGAGCCGCGGATCGCAGCACACCTGGCGCAGCTTGAGCAGCGCGTCGAGGATCGCGATCGTCGCGCCGCGCAGGCCGCGCTGGCGGATGTGCTGGCGGACGTCGGCGTGCGCGGCGATGCGGATGCTCTCGTACAGCTCGCGCTGCGCGCCGGTGAGCTCGACCGCGCGCACGAGCTCGGTCTTCGGCGGCAGCTCCTTCGCGACGGCGTCCTTCGTGCGGCGCAGCACGTACGGCCGCACCTGCTCGCGCAGCACGGCGAGCCGCTGCGCGTCGCCCTGGTCCTCGATCGGCGTGCGGAACCGCAGCCGGAACTCCTCGGCGGTGCCGAGCATGCCCGGGTTCAAGAAGTCGAGCAGCGACCACAGCTCGCCGAGGTGGTTCTCGATCGGCGTGCCCGACAGGCACACGCGGTGCCGCGCGACGAGCGAGCGCACCGCGGCGGCCGCCTGCGCGGCCGAGTTCTTGATCGCGTGCGCCTCGTCGAGCACGAGCAGGTGCAGCTCGTGCTTCGCGAGCTCGTCGCGATCGCGCGTGACGAGCGGA
This sequence comes from Acidobacteriota bacterium, assembly GCA_050257515.1. Classification (GTDB taxonomy): domain Bacteria; phylum Myxococcota_A; class Polyangia; order Haliangiales; family Haliangiaceae; genus JABFXX01. Next base: position 14,264 of record JBLMXA010000181.1, read on the forward strand.
TACGTCGTGATCGCGACGTCGTGCGCGGGCAGCTCGCAGAACCGTGCCTTGCGCTGCGCGCCGTGCAACGCCAGCACGCGCAGCTCGGGCGCGAACCTCGCCAGCTCGCGCTGCCAGTTGCCGACGAGGCTCGTCAGCGTGACGACCATCGCCGGCCGATCGAGGCGGCCGGCGCGCTTCTCGACGAGCACGTGCGCGATCGTCTGCAGCGTCTTGCCGAGCCCCATGTCGTCGGCGAGGATGCCGCCGGCGGCGTGCGCGCGCAGGTGCTGCAGCCACGCGACGCCCTCGCGCTGGTACGGCCGCAGCTCGGCCTGCAGGCCTTCGAGCGAGATCGTGGCCTCGCGGCGCGGCCCGAGCGCGAGCGCGTAGCCCTGATCGCGCAGCCTGCGATCGCCGGTCCACCGCACGGCGCGCGCGCCGTCGTGGAGCGCGGCGCCGAGGTGGGCGAGCGCGTCGGCGCGCGACGCCGGCGCGGTGACGCGGCCATCGCCGCGGTACATCTCGACGAGCACCTTGCACAGCAGACGCAGGCGCTGCGGCGGGAGCGGCAGCCACCGCTTGCCGTCGACCGGCACCGCGATGCAGCGGCGCGTGCTGCGCGTCAGCGCGTCGAGATCGTCGGCCTGATCGATCAGATCGAGCAGCGCGGGTAACAGATTCACGCGATGGCCGTCGACCTCGATCCCGAGCTCGAGGCTGAACCAGTCGGGCCGCTCGGCCCGGGCGACGTCGGCGTACAGCGGCGCCTCGTTGCCGACGACCTGCCACGGATACTCGGGATCGATCGCGATCTCCCAGCCGAGCTGCTGCAGCTGCGGCAGCGCGTACGCGGTGAACGCGCACAGCGCGTGGACGTCGCCGTCGATGCCCAGCACGTAGTCGACGCGCGCACCGGGCATCACCTCGGCATCGTCGAGCGCGGCGAGCTCGACCGCGCCGAGGCTCTCGATCACCTGGCGCGCGCGGCGCTCGGCGGCGAGGTCGCGCGGGGCGCCGCGGTACAGAAAATCGAGGTTCAGGGCCGCGGTCTGGAGCTCGCCATCGGGCAGGAACAGGGTCTCGGTCGTGAGCTGGAGTCGCGGCACGCACCGCGCCTCGACGGCTGCAAACATCGTCGAAAATCCATATCAGGTCGCGATCGTGCGCGCCTGTTTTCGGCAGTCACGTGCCGATCTCGACCACGAACAAGTACCTGAAAGCAGCCGCGGCGGAGTCCATGAACACGACCACCTGGCCATCGGTCGGGCCGATGGTCGTCGCGGTCGAGGTCAGGGTCGTCGCGCCCTGGGTCGCGGTACAGATCGTGCCTCCGATCGGGTTGACGACGACGTGCACGTTCGATCCGGCGGCGAACGTGCCGGTCCACGTCGCCATGCTCGTGTTCGAGCCGCCCACCCACGCCTCCTGCGGCTCGAACGTGCTCGGCGCGTACATGGTGCAGCAGTAGTACTGCGTCGTGCCCTTGTCTCCGCTGCACGCGCCGATGCCGACGAATCCGCCGTTGCCGAGCGCGCTCACGATCATTTCGGTCTCGACGTAGGCGTGCGCGTAGGTCATCGGCGGGAAGATCGCCGGCTGCTGCTGGTTCTTGTCGCTCTGCACGAGCTCGCCGCCGGTCACCGTCCACGTGTCGACCTGCGTCCACCCGGTGATGTCGGCCGGAGAGTAGAAGCCGGCGAACAGCGCGATGTGATCGCCCGCCGTCGTCGGCCGCGGATCGCAGTCGTCGCCGACACCGTCGCCGTCGCCGTCGGGATCGATCGTGCTCGCCAGGTGCGGGCAGTGATCGCAGGCGTCGCCGTGGCCGTCGCCGTCGAAGTCGTGCTGGTCGGGGTTGGCGACGTCCGGACAGTTGTCGGCGTTGTCCGCGATGCCGTCGCCGTCGCGATCGCCCGGAGCGTCGAAGCTGTCGGTGGCCGCCGCGTCGACGGCGTCGCCTCCGCCACCGCCGTCGCCCGCCACGCCTGCGACACCATGCTGGAAATGGCACGCGCCTGCGAGACAGGCGAGCGCGACGAGCACGCTGCGCATCGCGCCAGGCTATCAGACTCGGGTCGCGGCGATCACGTCGACCTCGCGGATGTCGGGCGGGTGCGCGAGGCGCGGCCGCCGGCGCCGAGGTGACTAGCGGCGGCCGTCGGGCGGCGGGTTGTAGCGCTCGGCGGGGACCTGGTCGGCGGTGCCGCCGGAGATCAGCACGGTGCCGTCGCACAAAAGCGTCGCCTGGTGGCCGGCACGCGGAAACTGGAGCGTGTCGGTCGCGACGATGTCGAGCGAGCCGTCGATCGGATCGAGGCGCGCGATGAACGCGGTCGCGAGCGGCGTGCCGTCGACGGTCTGGCGGCCGCCGGTGAGCAGCACGCGACCGTCGGGGAGCGTCGTCGCGGTGAAGTCGATGACGCCGGCGTTCGGCGGCAGCTTCGTGCCGAGGTTGACGAACCCGGCGTCCTGCGTGAACAGCTCGAGCTGATGAATCGGCGCGCCCGAGACGTCGACGCCGCCGATGATCAGCACGCTGCCGTCGGGCATGCGTACGGCCTGGTGGCGCGAGCGCGGCACGACCATCGTCGCGCTGAACGTCGGCGAGAACAGCTCGCTGAGCGGCTTGAACAGCTCGGCCGCGGCGACCGGCGTGCCTGCCGCATCGAGCCCGCCCGCGATCAGCACCGCCGCGCCGACGTCGTCGCCAAGTCGCGTCGCGGTGTGGCCGTAGCGTGGCGTCGTCAGCGTCGCGCGCAGCACGTTGACCACCGCGGTGCCGCTCTCGACGGTGATCTCGTCGACGTCGCCGACCGGCGCGCCGCTCGGCGGCGGGCGGCCGCCGATCGCGATCACGCGGCCGTCGGTGAGCGCGGTCGCGGTGAGATCGATGCGCGACATGTTCGCGTCGGGCACCGTCTGCACGTGGCGGCCCTGCGGCTGGTCGGCCTCGACCAGCTCGACGACCTGCGCGCCGGTCCCGTCGAGGTTCTGGCCACCGATCACCGCGATCTGCGAGTCGCTGCCGGTGCCGACCGGCGCGGCCACCGTGCCGAACCGCGGCACCATCTTGTCCGGATCCAGCTCGCCCACGAGCACCGACAGCTCGCCGGTCTGCGGCGCGAAGCGCTCGACGGTGCCCGCCGGCATGCCGGTGTTCTGGTCGTAGCCGCCGATCAACAGGCCGGAGCCGTCGTGGTAGGTCACCGCGGCACCGAGCGTGCGCAGCGCGGGGAGGTCGGTCGCGACCTGGCCGAACTTCACCAGGCGCGAGAAGTAGAGGTGCGGCTCGGGCGGCGGCGAGCCGGCGGACACGGAGACCGGGCACGACCGGCCGTACGCGACCTCGCTCGTGCCGACGAAGCCGGTGAGGTGGACGACGAGGTCGTCGCCGAACGGCACGCGCGACAGCGACACCGTCTGGCCCTTCGTGAAGCTCGCCGACACCAGATCGGTGGTGTCGCCCTGGTGCGCGACCGACATCGTCAGCTGGTCGAGCGGGAACGCCGACGCGGTGTCGTTCGTCGGCACGTCGATGACCGGCTCGAAGATGACCTGCGAGTCGCCGCACGCGGCGAGCGCGACGAGCAGCCACGCGCGCGTCATAGCGGCGGCAGCCCCTTCGGCCGCGTCGTGAACGTCGTCGGCGCCTGCTGGCCGGCGATCGCCGCGGTGATCGGCACGAGCACGATCGCGGCGAGCGCGGCGGCCCCGCCCGCCCACGCCCACTTCGACTCGTACCAGTGCGGGCGCGCGGCGGGCGTGAGCAGCTCGTCGACGACGTCGGCGAGCGGCTTGAGATCGCGATCGACGGTGACCGAGCGGCGATCGCGCTCGCGGCCGTCGAGCCCGATCAGCCGCGCGGTCGCGACCTTGCCGTGGACCTCGGCGACGACGAGCGCGCGCGCCCCGGCGACGCGCGCCTGGACGAGCAGCTCCTCCTCGGTCGGCGGCGCGTACGGCGCCGGATCGGGCCTCAGGTGCATGCCGGCCGCGGTGAGGTCGATGCGCTGGCCCCACGGCGGGCGATCGGCGCAGTCGACGCGCACCCAGTGCGAGCCGGCGAGCTCCTGGACCTTGGTCGGCGCGGCGACGTCGTCGATGTAGGCGGTGCAGCCCGGCGGGGCGTCGACCTGCAGCTCGCCGGCGGCCTGGCGGTGCATCGTCTCGTCGCGCGCGCGATCGAACAGCTCGACGACCTTCGGCGGGAACCGGCCGCGATCGAGCTCGCGCGCGGGCTCGATCACGATCGCGGTGCGCAGCTCGTCCCATGCGCTCGACTCGTCGCCGAGCTGGATGCGGACGATGCCGCGGTAGAGGAACAGATCCGACAGCTGGCCGGTCGTCAGGCCCGCCGCGCCGGTGCGATCGACCAGATCGCGCGTCTGGTCGAGCACCGCGCGCGCCTCGTCGAACTTCAGCGCGTCGTACGCGTCGATGCCGCGCTTCAGCACCTTAGCGGTCTCGATCGCGGCCGGCGGCGCGGGCGAACGATCGACGACCGCGGCGCCCTTGGCGCGCGCCACCGCCTGCACCGGGCCGATCGGCATGCCGGGCGCCCACACGACCACGACGTCGGCCGCGGGGGCGGCACGCACGGACGGGGGGGCCGCCACCAGGGCGGCGAGCAGCGGCAACCAGCGCACTCGACGAGAGTTTCGGCCGATCCGGAGGGCCGGTCAACCAAACCGCTATAATGAGGCGGATGTCACGTGCGCTCGGCCGCTACGAGCTGCTGCGACCGCTCGCGCGCGGCGGGATGGCCGAGGTGTTTCTCGCACGCCGGCGGGCGGCCGGCGTCGAGAAGTGGCTGGTCGTCAAGCGGATCCGGCCCGAGCGCGCCGGCGATGCCCGGTTCCTCGACCTGTTCGTGCGCGAGGCGCGGCTGTCGATGAGCCTGGCGCACCAGAACATCGTCCCGGTCTTCGATTTCGGCCGGATCGACGACCAGGTGTTCATCGCGATGGAGCGCGTCGAGGGCCGCGATCTCGGCAGCTCGCTGGCGCGCGCCGGCAAGCCGCTGCCGCCGATGCTCGCCGCGTGGGTCGCCGCCGAGTGCCTGCAGGCGCTCGATTACGCGCACCACCGCAAGTCTCCCGAGGGCACCGCGCTCGGCATCGTCCACCGCGACGTCACGCCGCGCAACGTGCTGCTGTCGTGGTCGGGCGAGGTCAAGCTGACCGACTTCGGCATCGCCGCGCTCGCCGGCGAGGACGCGAGCGCATACAAGATGATCGGCACGCCCGCGTACATGGCGCCCGAGCAGGCGCGCGGCGAGCCGCTCGACCCGCGCGCCGACCTCTACGCGGTCGGCCTCGTGCTGCGCGAGGCGCTGACCGGCGTGCGCGCGCGCCCCGGCGACGATCGCGAGGCGATCGTCGCGGCCGCCCGGCGCGCCGAGCTATTGCCGTGGCCCGACGGCTTCGCGTCACCGCTGCGCGCGATCTGCGAGCGCGCGACCGCCCCCGATCGCGCCGATCGCTACGCCGACGCGCGCGAGATGCTCGAGGCGCTCGACGAGCTCATCGTCGCCGAGCGCGCGGGCAACAAGGAGGAGCGCCGCGCGCCGGCGCGCCTGCTCGCCGCCTGGCTCGAGGACGCGTGGGGCAGCCAGCGCGCGCAGGACGACGCGGCCACGAGCGGCGAGATCGACGGCGAGCACCTCGTCAGCTTCATGGACGACGGCGAGCTCGGCATCATCGGCACCGGCACGGTGCGCTCGATGGCGGCGACCGCGTCGGAGGTCGTCGAGCGGCCCGCGGCCGAGACCCCGTCGCCCGCACCGGCTCCCGCACCCGCGGCGCCACCGAAGCGCCGCCTCGGCTGGTGGCTCGCCGGTGCCGCGGTGGCGATCGGTGGCGCCGCCGTCGCTGCGACGATGGCGCTCGGGGGATCGAGCACGAGCACGACCACGAGCCCGGTCGCCGTGGTGCCGCCACCGTCACCGTCACCGTCACCGTCACCGCCACCGCCACCGCCACCGTCACCGTCACCGTCACCGCCACCGAATTCGCGTGCGCAATCCTTTCGCTACGCAACGACCCCGCGCGAATCCACGCTTCCCCTCGCAGCCTTTTCGCCCGCCGCGC
>JBLMXA010000182.1:0-7773 GCA_050257515.1 Acidobacteriota bacterium
GGTCGGCCTGTTCTCGACGTACGTGACGCGCCTCGTGTACTGGATCGAGGATCAGTTCGAGAAGCTGCCGGTCCACTGGATGTGGTGGCCGGCGATCGGCGCGATCGCGGTCGGCGTGCTCGGCATCTGGGCGCCGCGCACGCTCGGCGTCGGCTACGACAACATCGAGAACGCGCTGGCGGGCAACTTCGCCGCGCACGCGCTGCTCGTGCTCGTGTTCGCGAAGTTCGTGTCGTGGTCGATCGCGCTCGGCAGCGGCACCTCGGGCGGCACGCTCGCGCCGCTGCTCACGTTCGGTGCCGGCCTCGGCTGGCTGACGTGCCACCAGATCGCCGAGTGGGCGCCCGCCTGGCACGTCGACCCGCGGGTCGGTGCGCTCGTCGGCATGACCGCGATGTTCGCCGGCGCGGCGCGCGCGCTGATGGCGTCGATCGCGTTCGCGCTCGAGTCGACGCAGCAGATCCACTGCGTCGTGCCGATCGTCGCCGGCGTCACCGTCGCGTACTTCGCGTCGTGCCTGATGATGCGCACGACGATCATGACCGAGAAGCTCGTGCGCCGCGGCGTGCGCGTCGCCGGCGAGTACGACGTCGACCCGCTGTCGCACGTGCTCGTCGGCGAGATCGCGACGCGCGAGCTGCGCACGCTCGACGCCGACATGAAGATCGCGACCGCGCTCGAGACTCTCGACCGGCATCAGGCCTATCCGGTGCTGCGCCTGGACAAGCTCGTCGGCATCGTGACGACGCGCGAGCTGATGAAGGCCGTCCCCGAGGAGCGCGTCGCCGACATCATCTCGCGACCGCCGGTCGTCGCGAGGCCGAGCGAGACCGCCCGCGCCGCGATCGAGCGGATGGCGAAGGAGGACGTCGGCCGCCTCATCCTCGTCGACGAGACCGATCCGGGGAAGGCGATCGGCATCGCGACGCGCAGCGACTTCATCGCCGCGTTCGCGCGCAGCCGCAAGAGCGACGCGATCCCCGAAGGCATCGAATGAGCCTCGCGCTCGGCCCGGTCGAGCCACGCGCGCGTGCGTTCGAGCTCGTCCGGCGGCACGGGCACGACACGGTGTCGTTCCAGGGGCTCGAGACCGGGTACCGCTACTTCTTCGATGGCGATGACGCGCTCGTCGCGTTCGTCGATACCGGCGGCGCGTGGGTCGCGGCCGGCGGGCCGGTCGCGCCGCCCGCGCGCGTCGTCCAGGTCGCGCACCACTTCGCGGAGGCCGCGATGGCGCAGCGCCGGCGCGCGTGTTTCTTCGCGGCCGAGCAGGCGCTCGTCGAGGCTGGCCTGCCCGCGCTGCGAATCGGCGAGCAGCCGGTGTGGAGCGCCGCGCGGTGGGACGAGGTGCTCGCGGGCTCGTCGTCGCTGCGTTACCAGCTGCGCCGCGCGCGGCACAAGCAGGTCGCGATCCGCCGGCTCGCATCCGACGAGCTCGCGCCCGGGACGCGGCTGCGCGCGCAGATCGACGAGCTCGGCCGTCACTGGCAGCGCACGCACCGCATGCCGCCGATGCGCTTCCTCGTCCAGCTCGAGCCGCTGACGTTCGCGAGCGAGCGCATGCTCTACCTCGCCGAGCGCGGCGGCGTGCCGGTCGGCCTCGCTTCCGCGGTGCCGGTCTACGCGCGCCGGCGGATGTTCGTCGAGGATCTCGTCCGCGCGCCGGACGCTCCGAACGGAACGATCGAGCTGCTCGTCGACGCCGTCATGCGCGCGGTCGTCGCGTTCGGCCTCCACGAGGTCACGCTCGGCCTCGCGCCGCTCGCCGGCGACGTCGCGCGCTGGCTGCGCTTCGCACGCTGGGCGGGCAGCTCGCTCTACGACTTCGACGGCCTGCGGCGGTTCAAGGCGAAGCTGCGCCCGCACGCGTGGGAGCCGATCTACCTGTGCGCGCAGCCGGGAGGCTCGCGGATGATCGCGCTGAGAGACAGCCTGCGCGCGTTCGCCGGGGGCAGTCTCGTCGGGTTTGCGACGCGGACCATCTTCCGCAGATCCAGAGAATAGGGAGTAGGCAACAGGGAACCGAGAGGTCTGAACGTCCGGACGTTCTGACTTCTCGGTTCTCTGTTGGCTATTTCCTATTGTCTGGGAACCGCGAGCAGATCGCCGAGGATCCGGTAGGTCAGCCCCCAGATGACGTGGTTCTCGTACCGCCAGCCGGGAAACGTCCGCGACGTCCCCGGATACGTGTAGGTGTCGTCGAGCGCGCCCGAGGCGGCGAGCTCGAGCGGCAGCCAGAACGCGCTCTCGGCCTCGGGGCCGGGCGTCGGCTCGAGGGCGCGAACGGTGACGAACGCGAACGGCGTCACCTCCATGCCGGCGGGGCCGGCGGACAGCGGCGACAGCGCGTGGAGGTTGCCGAGCAGCCGCGCGCCGGCGAGATCGAGGCCGAGCTCCTCGTGGGTCTCGCGGATCGCGCACGCGAGCAGGTCGCGGTCGCGCGCGTCGAAGCGCCCGCCCGGGAGCGAGATGTGCCCCGACCACGGATCGCCCGTGCGCTCGATGCGCTTCATCAGCAACACGCGCGGTGACGGCGGCTCGTCGTGCAGCACGATCGCGACGGCCGCGCGCCTGAGCCCGTCATCCGGAGGCCGGGCGTGATCGAGCCTCAGTCGAGAGGCCAGCTGCTCGATCCACGGCGACATGCTGCAGTATACGATGCGCGGCATGCAGAGGCGTCCGTTCGGTTCGCTCGGGATCGACGTGCCGGTGATCGGGATCGGGACGTGGAACATGGAGCGCGACGACCGGGCGAGCTGCGTCGCCGCGATCCGGCGCGCGATCGACGCGGGGATGACCCACGTCGACACCGCCGAGATGTACGGGAGTGGCAAGGTGGAGACGCTCGTCGGCGAGGCGATCGCCGGCCGCCGCGACGAGGTGTTCCTCGCATCGAAGGTGCTGCCGAACCACGCGACGTACGACGGCACGCTGCGCGCGTGCGAGCAGTCGCTGAAGCGGCTCGCCACCGACCACCTCGATCTCTACCTGCTGCACTGGCGCGAGGAGCTGCCGCTCGAGCCGACGTTCCGCGCGTTCGAGGAGCTGCGCCAGCAGGGCAAGATCCGCGCGTGGGGCGTGTCGAACTTCGACGACGGCGATCTCGACGACGCGGTCGCGATCGTCGGCGAGGGCAAGCTCGCGTGCAACCAGGTCCTCTACCACCTGGGCGAGCGCACGATCGAGCACGAGGTGATCCCGTGGTGCGAGCGGCACGGCGTCGCCGTCGTCGCGTACAGCCCGTTCGGCTCGACGCACGGGTTTCCGCGCTCGCGCCCGCTCGAGGCGCTCGCGAAGCGGCTGGGCGCGACGCCGCGCCAGGTCGCGCTCGCGTTCCTCACGCGCAGGGCGTCCGTGTTCGCGATCCCGAAGACGTGCAACGCCTCGCACGTCGACGAGCTCGCGCACCACGTGACGCTCGATGCGGCCGCGGTGGCCGAGCTCGAGCAGACGTTTCCGCTGCCCGCGTGGCGAGGACTGGCGATGATATGAGCGATCGCGATTACGACATCGTGCTGTTCGGTGCGAGCGGTTTCGTCGGCAAGCTGACCGCCGAGTACCTGCTCGGCAAGCCCAAGCGGTGGGCGATCGCCGGGCGCAACCGCGACAAGCTCGCCGCGCTGGGGATGAGCGCGCCGATCGAGGTCGTCGACGCGCTGGATCGCGCCGCCTGCGATCGCATCGCGCGGCGCGCGAAGGTCGTGTGCACGACGGTCGGGCCGTACGCGAAGTATGGCAGCGCGCTCGTCGCCGCGTGCGCCGAGGCCGGCACGCACTACTGCGATCTCACCGGCGAGGTGCCGTGGATGCGCGCGATGATCGACGCGCACCACGCGCGCGCGGGGCAGACCGGCGCGCGCATCGTCCACACGTGTGGCTTCGATTCGATCCCGAGCGACCTCGGCACGTGGGCGACGCAGCAGGAGTTCATCCACCGGTTCGGTCATCCCGCGACGCGCGTCACCGCGCTGTTCCAGATGACCGGCGGCGTGTCGGGCGGCACGGCGGCGAGCGCGTTCGAGATCGCCGAGGCGATGAAGGATCCGGCGGTGCGCCGGCTGCTGCGCGATCCGCACGCGCTCGATCCGGATCGCGGCGCGCACGCGCACGCCGTGCGGCAGTCGCCGCTCGGCTGGAACGGCGACCTCAAGATGTTCACCGCGCCGTTCGTGATGGCGGACACCAACAGCCCGGTGGTTCGCCGCGGCCACGCGCTCGCCGGCTATCCGTGGGGCCGCGACTTCGAGTACCGCGAGATGACAGGGCTCCGAGGCAACGTGCGCGGGCTCGCGACCGCGATCGCGACGACCGCGGTGCTCGGCGGCCTGCAGGCGGCGCTGAAGCGGCCGCGCCTGCGTGCGTGGCTGCGCACGAAGGCGCCGCAGCCGGGCGAGGGCCCGTCGGCCGAGCGCCGCGCGCGCGGCCACTGGAACGTGCGGTTCGTCGCCGAGCACGGCGACGACAGGCTCGTCTACATCGCCGCCGATCCGGCGGGCGATCCGGGCTACCAGTCGACCGCGAAGATGCTCGGCGAGTCGGCGATGTGCCTCGCGTACGACGACCTGAAGTCACCGGGCGGCGTGCTGACGCCGTCGTTCGCGATGGACGGCGCGCTGGTCGAGCGGCTGCGCGCGGCCGGCCTGACGTTCGCGCCCGCAGCGTGACCGACCAGCGCACGCCTGGCTAGGTGTGCTCGGAGTCGAGGATCGTCGCGAGCGGCACGCGCACGAGGCGCTTCGCGCGCAGCGTGCGCAGGATCATCGGCAGCGCGATGCCGCCGGTGACGAGCGGGAAGTGGCCGATCGTCGACTTGATGTAGAGGATGCGCGCGCGCACGGCCGACTTCGGAACGCCGTCCTCGAGCGACGGGAACTCGTCGAGCACGACGGTGTCGGGCAGCTCGGCGTGCAGCTGATCGGTCCACGCGCGGGTATCGTCGCCGACGTCGATCAGCCGGTGGGTGTCCGAGGCGAGCACCCAGTTCTTGTACTCGTCGATCTCGCCGTAGGCGGCGTCGACGAGCACGACCGTGTCGATCTCGGGCTCGTCGAGCCAGCCGAGCAGCGTGCGGAACGCCGCCGAGTGTCCGATCGTGACGATGCGCCGCTTCGGCCACGGCTGGCCGATGCCCTCCTCGACGGATGCGAGCAGCGGCGCGAGCGAGTCCCACGCGACGGGCTCCTGGAGCGACGCGGGCGCCTCGGGCGCGATGAACATCGCGTTGATCGCCGAGCCGGCGAACTGCGTCTCGAGGTGGTACTGGTCCCACGCGTCATCGACGTGGACGTAGTAGCCGTGGACGTAGACGACGGTCTCGGCGCGCTTGGCGTCGTAGCCCCTCGGGATCCACACGTGCACTGGGCCGTGCGGCGTGGTGAACCGCCAGTGATGGCCGCCGGCGACCAGCTGCGCGAGCGTCGGCGGAGGCGGCGGCTCGTGCGAGGTGGTCCGAGACGACGTCGGCACCGGCTGGGGATCGACGGCGACCAGGCCGAGCCGCGCTGGCCGGGGCGGCTCGGGCCGACCGTCGCAGGCGGTCACCAGCACGAGGGCGAGGGTGACCCAGCGAGCCATGACAATGAAATCTTAACACTGTCTCCTGGTAGATCTTGCGAGTGAGCGCTCACTCCGCTAGAAAGGGCCATGGCTCGCGCTGCTCCGCTGTCTCCCGAGGCCCGGCGCGCGAGCATCATCGCAGCGACGCTGCCCCTGCTGCGCATCCATGGTCGCAGCGTGACCACGTCGCAGATCGCGATGGCCGCCGGCGTCGCCGAGGGAACCCTGTTCCGCGTGTTCCCCGACAAGGACGCGCTGATCGAGGCCGCGGTGACGAGCGCGTTCGATCCGGCGCCCGCCGAGACCGAGCTGGCGCGCATCGATCCGGCGCTGCCGCTGCGCGACAAGCTGATCGAGGCGATCGAGATCATGCAGCACCGCGTGTCGCAGATCTGGCAGCTGATCTCGATGCTGCAGCTCCCGGCGCCGCCGCCCGAGCGCCGGCCGCCGCCGCAAGCCGATGACACGCGGCTGCGCGCGCAGCTGGTGACGCTGTTCGAGGCACACCGCGACGAGCTGCGCTGCTCGCCCGAGCAGGGCGCGCGGCTGTTCCGCGCGCTCGCGTTCGCCGGCAGCCACCCGCGCCTCATCGATCAGCCGCTGACCCCGCACGAGGTCGTGTCGCTGCTGCTCGACGGCATCCGCGCGCGCGACGAGGAGAGCTGATGCTGCTGCGCCTGCTCCGCACCTATCTCCGCGCGTACCGCGGCCCGCTCGCGCTCGTCACCGTGCTGCAGCTCGCCGGCACGATCGCGTCGCTGTACCTGCCGAGCATCAACGGCCAGATCATCGATCGCGGCGTCGCGACCGGCGACACGACGTACGTGATCGAGATGGGCGGCGTGATGCTCGCGATCGCGGCGTTCCAGATCGCGTGCTCGATCTCGGCGGTCTACTTCGGCGCGCGCGTCGCGATGGCGTACGGCCGCGACCTGCGCGCGGGCATCTTCCACCATGTCGGCAAGCTCTCCGCGCGCGAGGTCGGCAAGCTCGGCGCGCCCTCGCTGATCACGCGCACGACGAACGATGTCCAGCAGGTGCAGATGCTCGTGCTGATGAGCGTCACGATGCTGCTGATGGCGCCGATCATGTGCATCGGCGGCATCGTGATGGCGCTGCGCGAGGATCTGTCGCTGTCGTGGCTGCTCGCGGTGTGCATCCCGGTCCTCGCCGGCAGCATCGGCCTGATCATCGCGCGGATGATCCCGAAGTTCCGGCAGATGCAGCCGAAGATCGACACGGTCAACCGCGTGCTGCGCGAGCTGATCACCGGCATGCGCGTCGTCCGCGCGTTCGTGCGCGAGCCCGCCGAGGAGGCGCGCTTCGAGGAGGCGAACGCCGAGCTCACCGGCATCGCGCTGCGCATCGGCAAGCTGCAAGCGATGATGTGGCCGACGGTGATGCTCGTGTTCAACGCGTCGACCGTCGCCGTGCTGTGGTTCGGCAGCAAGCGCATCGCCGACGGCTCGCTCGAGATCGGCGCGCTGACCGCGTACATCGGCTACCTGATGCAGATCCTCGTCGGCGTGATGATGACGACGTTCATGTCGATCATGATCCCGCGCGCCGCGGTGTGTGCGGAGCGCATCGTCGAGGTGCTCGACACGGTGCCCGAGGTCGCGCCGCCGCGCGCGCCGGTGCGGCCGGCCGAGCTCACCGGCACGGTCGAGCTGCGCGGCGTCGAGTTCCGCTACCCGGGCGCGCTCGCGCCGGTGCTCGCGGACATCTCGTTCGTCGCCAGGCCCGGCGAGATCACCGCGATCATCGGCTCGACCGGCGCGGGCAAGACGACGCTCCTCGAGCTGATCCCGCGGCTGTCCGATCCGACCGCCGGCCACGTGCTCGTCGACGGCCTCGACGTCCGCGAGCGCGAGCCCGAGGAGCTGTGGGCGCGGATCGGCATGGTGCCGCAGCGCGCATATTTGTTTAGCGGCACGGTCGCGAGCAACCTTCGCTTCGGCAACCCCGACGCGACCGACGAGCAGCTGTGGGCCGCGCTCGAGCTCGCGCAGGCGAAGGACTTCGTCGACGCGATGCCGCAGAAGCTCGAGTCGCCGATCGCGCAGGGCGGCACGAACGTGTCGGGCGGCCAGCGCCAGCGGCTCGCGATCGCGCGCGCGCTGCTGCGGGAGCCCGGGGTGTTCATCCTCGACGACGCGTTCTCCGCGCTCGACCTCGCGACCGAGGCGCGGCTGCGCCAGGCGATCGCGCCGCGGC
>JBLMXA010000183.1:0-3841 GCA_050257515.1 Acidobacteriota bacterium
GCGACCGCGACGCCGGGGGCCGGCGCGGCACCCAGGGCCGCGTATTCGGCCGCAGGCGCTCCCGGCGCGGGCAGGTTGGGCGCCAGACCCGAGATCGCGACCCCGATCCGCCCGAGGCCGACGACGAGGGGGGCTTCCACGTCGCGAGCATACACCGGTGACCCGTGTCACTGAAAGCACTTGGGACAACACGCGTTTTGAGTGCTAGCGTGCCGCGCGCGATGTCCGGGCAACGGCTTCCCTCTGACGCGGGTCCTAGTAGCGATCCGCAGCCCGGGGAAAGCGTGACCGAGACCGCCGTCGAATCCATCTCGCCACCGGTTCTCGCCGAGCCACGCCCTCGCGTGCCGGCGGCCCTCACCGACGACGCCCAGCTGATCGCCGCCTGCCGGCGCGGCGAGGCGCGAGCGATGGAGGTGCTCTACCACCAGTACAAGCGCCGGGTGTTCGGCATGGCGCACCGCATCGTCGGCGCCGGCGATGCCGAGGAGGTGGCGCAGGAGGTCTTCGTACGCGTGTTCCGCGGCCTGGCCGCGTTCCGCGGCGACTCCGCGCTGTCGACCTGGATCTACCGGCTGACCGTCAACGCGTCGCTGTCGCACGTCGCCCGCCGCGGCCGCCGCCAGGAGGTGCCGGTCGACGAGGTGCTGGTCGACGTGCCCGCGCCGCCCGCGGTCGAGCGCGATCCCGGTCTGGCGTCGCGCATCGAGGCGGCGCTCGGCCAGCTGCCCGCCGGTTACCGCGCGATCCTCGTGCTCCACGATGTCGAGGGCTTGTCGCACGAGGAATGTGCGGCGATCCTCGAGTGCAGGGTGGGCACCTGCAAGTCGCAGCTGCACAAGGCGCGCGCGCGCATGCGCGAGCTCCTCGGGCCGCTCGGAGGCCCATCGTGACCGAGGACAATCGATCGAAGCTCGCCCGCAGCGAAGCGAGGACGAGCTCACCTCGGGACGAGGGAATCCCTTTACGGGGGAGCTGCGACGACGCGCGCCGCCAGCTCACCGCCTACCTCGACGGCGAGCTCGAGGACGATCGCGGCAGCGCGGTGCGCGGCCACCTGCGCGGCTGCGAGGCGTGCCGCCAGATCGCGCGCGACGAGGCCGCGCTGCGCGACGGGCTGCGCGCGCTGCCGCCACGCGATCCACCGCCGAGCCTGTGGACCGGCGTGCAGGCCAAGCTCGCGGCTGCCGAGGTCGCCGATGCGGAGAAGCCGCGGTGGCGCCGCGCGGTCGCCCGCTGGCTCGCGCCGCAGCAGCTGTGGCTGGCCGGCGCCGGCATCGCCGCGATCGTCGCGCTGCTCGTGTGGAAGACGCACCATACGGCGGAGCAGGTGGCCAGCGTGCCGCCGCCGGTGCCGACCGTGCACGACGAGCACGTCGTGATCCAGCCGCAGCCGCCGGCGCCCGCGCCGGCGCAGGCGCCCCAGGCCGCCGACGTCACCGCCGATCTCGCCGCCGCGCCCGCGCGCGCGACCGCCAGCCTCGCCGCCAACGCGGCGCAGCTGATGAAGGACGCCGAGGACGAGCGCGCGAGCTGGAGCGAGGAGCAGAAGCGCGAGTTCGACGCGCACGTCGCCGAGCTCCACGCGAAGATCGATCGCGCCGACGAGGGCCGGCCGCGCCAGCAGGCGTACCGCGCGCTCATCCGGTACCTGCAAGGCGCGGCGATCCGCGACCAGGTGGCGGTCAAGTGATCGAGGACAATCGATCGACGCGCGCCCGCAGCGAAGCGAGGACGCGCGCTCCGTGGGACGAGAGAATCCCTCAACGGGGGACGCGCGCGCTGGCGCTCGTCCTGGTGCTCGGCGGGGTCGCGGCGGCCGATCCCGGCAAGGACAACGGCGTCGTCGAGCGCGCGAGCGTCGACGTCGCGCCCGCCGGCCGCGCGTTCAAGCAGCTGGAGATCGAGAACCCGCTCGGCGACGTCAAGGTCGAGGGCTACGACGGCACCGCGATCCGCATCGAGACCCACAAGCACGCGCCCGACGAGGACACGCTCGATCGCCTCCGCGTGTCGCTCGTGCCCAACCCCGACGGCACGGTGCGGATCACGACGACCGCCGATCCGAGCCGCGAATCGCGCCCGGTGCCGCGCTCGGCGGTGCGCATCGATCTCGTGATCCGGGCGCCGCGCGACGCGCGCGTCGACGCCGTGGTCGCGAGCGGCAAGCTCGAGATCGAGAACATGGATGCCGGCGGCGAGCTCGACGCGGCGTCGGGGCCGATCACCGTGCGCAACGTGCAGGGCGAGCTCGTCACCCACAGCGTGTCGGGGCCGACCTCGCTCGCGGAGGTGTTCGGCTCGGTCGACGCCGCGACCGTGTCGGCCGACATGGAGCTCGACACGATCGGCGGCGAGCGGCTCGTCGCGTCGACGTCGAGCCAGGGCCGGATCGCCGGGCGCCGCGTGCGCTCGCGCGACGTCGAGCTGACGACCACCGACGGCCGCATCGTGCTCGAGGCCGAGGCGGCGCTGCACGGCCACCTCGTGGTGGCGAGCCTGCGCGGCGACGTCGAGGTCCGCCTCCACCGCCACGGCCCGGTGCTCGTGCGCGGCCGCGGCGTCAAGGTCGATCTCGGAGGCGCGACGAGACCCTACATGGAAGGGTGGCTCGAGACGTCATTCGGGCAGGGCGGCATCGATTCCGGGCCCGCACTCGTCGAGCTGCGCTCGCACTACGGCATCGTCCAGTTCGCCATCGTGCAGTAGCCCGCGATTCGCGCTACGCTGTTGGAGATGCAGGACGTGCCACAGCGTGTACGCGAGTACGCCGACCAGGCGGTCGCGTACGTGCGTCGCGCGCTCGGCGTCACGCTCGAGTACGACAGCGACACGCTGCCGCTGCTCGATCACTACCTGCGAACGGTCTCCGATCTCGGCGACGAGAAGACCGCGACGGTCGAGCTCGTCGTCGCCACGAGCGGCGCGTACTTCGGTGAGGTCGTGCGGCGCCGGCTCGGCGGCCGCTGGGAGCCGCAGGGAGAAGATCACGAGTGGCGGGTGGTGCTGCCGACCGGCCTCAGCTTCTCGCCGGCCGGCTTCGTCGCGAGCGCGATCGCGCAGGCCGACCTCGAGGATCTCGACACCAGCCTCGACGCGCCGCCTCGCATGCGGCCGTACGTGCAGCAGACGCTGCAGCGCATGGGCGAGGTCTCGATCGACGACTACTACTCGCTGTGCGGCCGCCTCGACACGCTCGAGCACGTCCACGAGGTGCTCGTCGCGGTCGCCGCCCAGATGCTCGGCAAGGAAGTCGATCCCGACGACGAGGAGGCCGTCGAGCCGGTCGCCGACGACGCGTCCGGTCCCGTCAACTAGCGTCTTGCACGGCGGCCCCGGCGAAGTGCGGCGGGCGTGCGTGCACGACTCGTACACCGCGATCGGCGAGGTGACCCCCGCGGGCAACAGCTCGGAACCACAAGCACGTGGATCGTCGTCGACAGCTGCGTCTGCGCCGTGGCGGCGGCACGGGCCACGCGGCCGCTGCAGCCGCCGTCGACGAACGGCAAATAGCCAGCCGGAAGCGGAATTCGGAATTCGTGGGCTGTGATAAACCCGTGGGGCCATGGCCAGGGGGACGACCCGAGCTCCGTCGCAGAACTCCTATCGCGGCGACATCGGCCGCACGCAGACGGAGACCGTCCACGTCACCGGCCCGCGCGGCGAGCTGATCGCGGCGACCGTGCACACCACGGTCGATGCCGTGAGCGATCCCGAGCTCGGCGAACGGCTGCTCGCGGACACGCTCAACACGATCGAGCTCGACGGCCAGCCGCTGCACGTCGCGGTTCCGGTCCTCTATCACGACCCGGCCGCCGAGGTGATGGCGCTCGTGCTCGCC
>JBLMXA010000184.1:0-2921 GCA_050257515.1 Acidobacteriota bacterium
CGCTGATCACGGCGGTGCTCGACGTCGCGTCGCTCGAGACCGGCCCGCTCGCGCTCGATCGCGCGCAGCTGTCGCTCGCCGAGGTCGTCGCGAGCGAGGTCGCGCTGTTCACGGCGCAGGCAGGCAAGCGCGGCATCCTGATCGACATCGACGCGTGCAGCGGCTGCATGGTCGTCGGCGACCGCAAGAAGATCCGCCAGATCGTGTCGAGCCTGCTGTCGAACGCGGTGAAGTTCACGCCGGATCGCGGCCGCGTCGGCGTCGCGGTGCGGCCCGGGCCGCTGTCGCCGTACGAGCCCGTGGAGCGAGGTGCGCCGCACGCGGTGCAGCTGATCGTGAGCGACTCCGGCATCGGCATCTCGCGCGATCAGGTCGCGAAGATCTTCGAGCCGTTCTTCCAGGTCGATTCGTCGTCGACGCGCGCGTTCGGCGGCACCGGCCTCGGGCTCACGCTCGCGAAGGCCTACGTCGAGGCGCACGGCGGCCGCATCTGGGTCGACACCTCGCCCGGCCAGGGCTCGACGTTCGTCGCGACGTTCCCGCTGCGCGATGAAGGAGGCGCATAGCGTTTGAGCTGGCTCGGCGAGCTTTCGGTGGCGGTGCCGCTGGCGGTCCTGTGTGTCCTGGTCTCCGGCTTCTGCTCGGGTAGCGAGGTGGCGCTGTTCTCGCTTCGCCGCGTCGATCGCGAGCAGCTCGCGCACAGCGAGAGCGCGTTCGATCGCCGCATCATCGCGCTGCTCGAGCGGCCGCGCCGGCTGATCGCGACCGTGCTCGTCGGCAACGAGGCGTTCAACAGCCTGCTCGCGGTGATCGCGCTCGCCGTCGTGATCCGCCACTGCGACGAGCTGTTCGGCTCGTCCTGGGCGTGCGCGGGCGTCGCGCTCGCGGTCGCGCTGCCGCTCGTCGTGCTCGTCGCCGAGGTCACCGCGAAGACGCTCGCGGCGAAGGCGCCGCTGACGTGGGCGCGCGCGTGCGTGTACCCGCTGTCGTGGTTCGCCGTGCTGGTGACGCCGTTCCGGCTGATCGTCAACTTCGCGAGCGAGGTGATCCTGCGCCCACTCGGCGAGGCGGCGCGCACGCGCCCCGCGCGCGACCTCTCGGAGCAGGAGTTCCGCTCGCTCGTCGATGCGGGCTCGGCGCAGGGCCAGGTCGACGCGCGCGAGCGGCGCCTCATCCATCGCGTGTTCGAGTTCTCCGACAAGAACGTCGGCCAGGTGATGACGCCGCGCGAGCGCATCTTCGCGCTGTCGTACGAGCTGCCGATGCAGCGGCTCGTCAAGGAGGTCGCCGTGCGCGGGTTCTCGCGCGTGCCGATCTACCAGAAGTCGCTCGACAACATCCGCGGCATCGTCCACGCGAAGGATCTCGTGCGCATCGGTAGCCAGAGCAAGCCGCTCGGCGACGTGCTGCACGAGCCGCTGTTCGTGCCGCGCACGACGCCGATCAAGCGGCTGTTCCTGACGTTCAAGCAGAAGAAGGTGCACATGGCGATCGTCGTCAGCGAGTACGGCAAGGTGCTCGGCCTGGTGACGATGGACGATCTGCTCGCGCAGATCTTCGGCGTCATGCGCGACGAGCGCAGCGAGCTGCAGCTGTCGAACCCCGGGATCAAGCTGCCGAATCGCGCGCGCACGCCCGGCCCCGGCGTGCCGACGTCGGTCGCCAAGGCCGACGACATCTCCGGCGTCAGCGAGGTGCTCGATCCGCCGGCGATCCAGCCGATCCACCCGCGCGACGAGGTCACGCCGGTCGCGGTCGACCTCGAGGAGCTCAAGCGCCAGGGGACGGGCAAATGATGACGATCTCCGAGCTCGTCGCCGCGGCCGTCGCGTGCGTCGCCGCGCAGGCGTTCTTCGTGAGCGCCGAGGTCGCGCTGTCGGCGTGCGATCGCGGCGCGCTGCACGCCCGCGCCGCCGCCGGCAAGACCCGCGCCGCGCGCGCCGAGCGCATGCTCTCGGTGCCGCAGGTGACGCTCGCGACGACGCTCGTCGGCGCGAACCTCGCGACGCTCGTCGCCGTGATGCTCGTCGGCCTGCAGCTCGCGGTGCGCGGCCATCCGCTGATCTGGGCGCCGGTGATCGTCGTGCCGCCGATGCTCGTCGGCGGCCACCTCGTGCCGAAGGCGATCGTCCAGGCGCACGCCGATCGCGTCGTCGACGCGATCGCGAGCCCGCTCAAGCTCGCGTCGTTCGTGCTGCGGCCGTTCGTGCTCGGCGTCGGCGGGTTCGCGGCGGCGGTCACGAAGCTGACGCGCACCGATCGCAAGAAGGCGTTCGTGACGCGCGACGAGCTCGCGCTGCTGATCGAGAGCGAGCCGCAGACCGACAAGCCCGAGATCAGCGCCGACGAGCGCGAGATGATCGCGAACGTGTTCGAGCTGTCGGCGTACAAGGTCGGCGAGCTGATGGTGCCGCTGTCGGAGGTCACCGCGCTGCCCGAGGACACGTCGGTCGCCGAGGCCGCGCTCGAGGTCGCCGACAAGCAGCACTCGCGCATGCCGATCTACCGGTCGCGCGTCGACGACGTCGTCGGCATCGTCCACGTGTTCGACATCCTGCAGGCGGCCGCCGCCGCGAAGGGCGAGGGCGCGCAGCCGACGAAGACGGTCGCCGAGCTCGCGCACCCGCCGCTCTACGTGCCCGAGACGATGAAGGCCTCCGACCTGCTCGTGCAGCTGCAGGCCGAGAAGCAGCACCTCGCGATCGTCGTCGACGAGTACGGCGGCGCGGTCGGCATCTGCACGATCGAGGACCTGCTCGAGATCATCGTCGGCGAGATCGAGGACGAGTACGACACCGAGCCGTCGCCGATCAAGGCCGAGCGGCCGGGCGTGTGGCGCGTCGAGGCCAGGACCACGGTCGCGCGGCTCAACAGCGAGCTCGAGCTCGGCCTTCCGGAGAGCGACGATTACGAGACCATCG
>JBLMXA010000185.1:0-5779 GCA_050257515.1 Acidobacteriota bacterium
CCCGAGGACCCGCCGACGACGCCGGTCGGTCGAGCTCACCGCGCGCGGACGAGGCAGGGGCGCCGCCCACCCGAGGTCTCGAGCGGGAGTCGACGGGAGCACGCGCGGCCGATCGTGCACGACGGCGTCGTCCAGCAGACCACCGACTACCTCGTGCGCGCCGCGATCGGCAGGTTCCGCGCGATCTGGCCCGACCGCGAGGCGGTCGAGCGCGCGTTCGAGGCCGAGCTGCCCGAGCTCGCGCGCGATCCGCACCTCGCGATCTACTGGCTGCTCCACGCGACCGCGCTCGTCGAGGACGAGCGGCGCGCGCGCGTCGTCGACGCGCTCGGCGATGGCGGGTGCGAGCTGGTGCGCGCGTTCGTGGCACGGCTCGCCGCGCTGCCGGTCGCCGGCGACCTGCCCGTCGTGCCCGAGTTTCGCGCGCGGCGCGCGCTCGCGCTCGCGTACGGCGCGTTCTCGCCGGCGCCCGAGGAGGTTCCGGGCAACTGCCTGCGCTCGCTCGAGGTGTCGCCGGCGACCAACTCGCTCGCGCACGGCCTGCAGGTCGCGATGGCGCTCGAGAAGGGGACGATGCACCCCGGCGGCGTCGCGCTCGTGCTCGACCGCATCCCCGACGTCACGCCGGGGACCGAGCTCGTGCGCGCCGTGCTCGCCAAGCGCGCCGGCCAGATGGCGAGCCCGCACGCCGACGCCCTGGCGAGGCAGCTCGCGACCGATGACGAGCCGTGGTGGTTCGCGCTCGAGGCGCTGTGGCTCGTCCACGAGCTCGCCTACGACGGCCGCGCGCTGGCGGTGGCGACGCGGCGGATCGTCGCGCACGACCGCTATCACCGCCGCGCGCTGCAGATGCAGATGCGCGCGGCGCAGATCGCGGGCGACCCGGTCGACGCGATCGAGGTCGATCTGGCGATCGCCGACAGCGTGATGGCGCAGTTCGGTCGGCTCGTCGAGCATCCGGACGAGCTGGCGGCCGTGGTCGCGGCGCTCGCAGGGCTGGCGATGCTCCGGCGCGGGCTCGCGTGGCGCGTGCTGCAGCGCGCGCGCATCAACGCGCCGGCCGCGCCGGTGTTCGCGTGGGCCGCCGGCGAGGTGCTCGCGCAGGACGGCGTCGCCGCCGCGCCGCTCGTCGCCGGCGCGTTCGCGCAGCTCGCGATGCCGGCGCAGGCCGCGGCCGTGGTCGAGGTCGCGGCATCGATCGATCGCGCCGATCACCGGCAGGTCGACGTGCTGCTCGCGTGCCTCGAGGCGCCGGAGCCGCCCGCGGCCGAGCACGCGGCGCGGTTCGCGCTCGACCAGGCGCGCGGCGCGATCGTCGGTGCGCTGGCGCGGCACGCGCACGAGCCGGCGCTGTTCGACCGGCTGCTCGCGATCGTCGAGCGGCGAGGCACCGCCCGCGCGGTCGCCGCGATCTGGGACAAGCTGTTCAGCCCGTTCGCCGAGACCACGTACGTCGTGCCGCGGCTCGACCCGGCACAGGCGGTGCGCGCGGCGCGCGCGCTGATCGCGACGCAGCTGCACCATCCCGACCTCCACGCGCGCAACGCGGCGGGCCACCAGCTGTACCGGTTCTCGCACGCGGGCGCCCAGGACTTCCTGATCGACGCGCTCACCGAGTACGCGGTGCGGTTCGCGGCGGACAAGCAAGCCGGCGAGCGGCTCGAGGACGTCGTCGCGAACCTCTACGCCGCCGTGCGCGGCCTCGACACGCCGGCGTCGCGCGAGGCGCTGATCGAGCGGCTGTTCGCCGAGCGCCGCGCGTACTGGCGGATGGCGAACGCGATCGGCGAGATCTGGAGCCCCGAGGTCCACGCGCGCGTGCTCGCGCTGCTCGCCGAGCGCCGCGACGCGCGCGCCGCCGGCTGCTACGCCTACGCGCTCGCGGACTTCGTGCGGCAGACGCCGCCGCTCGCGGATCTCGCGCGCCTCGTGTGCGAGTGGCAGGGCGACACCGAGCTCGCGCGGGGCTTCTTGCACTACGCGCTCGCGGTCGGCGAGAAGGCGGCGCTCGATCTCGGCGATCTCGACCTCGTGCGGCGCGCTCACGAGGCGGCCGCGTGGATCGCCGAGCCGCCGCTCGAGCCCGATGACCACGCGCGCGGCCGCGGCTGGCAGAACCCGCTGGACGAGCCTGCGGTGGCCGCGCGGATCCAGCGGATCGTGGCGGGCCTGCCGGAGCAGCCGGAGCAGCGGAGCCCGACCAGGCAGCCTCGCAAGGCCAAGGCGGCCAGGGCAGCCCAGCCCGGGGCCAGGCCGAAGGCCAACGCGGCGAAGCCGAAGGCCAAGGCGGCGAAGCCGAAGGCCAAGGCGGCGAAGGCCAAGGCTGCGAAGGCCAAGGCGAAAGCCAGGCCGAAGGTGAAGCCGAAACCGAATTCGAAGGCGCGACCGAAAGGGAAGCCCAAGAAGGCGCCAAAAAGCGGTAGATGATCGGTTTGAGCACCTAGCATGTTGAAGGCCCACGGAGGGTCCCCTAGTCTGGTCGAGATATGCCGACGTCGAAGCTCCAGCCGAGTGGCGAGACGCTCCAGTTCATGCAGCGCCTGTGGGAGCTCGTCCACGCGCTCGACGTGCGCTCCAAGCGCATGGCCCAGGAGATCGGCGTCACCGGCCCGCAGCGCCTCGTGATCCGGCTGGTCGGGCAGAGGCCGGGGCAGACCGCGAGCGAGATCGCGAGCACGCTCGGCAAGCACCCGAGCACGCTGACCGGCGTGCTCGCGCGCCTCGAGGAGCGCGAGCTGATCACGCGCACGGCCGATGCCGAGGATCGCCGCCGCGCGCGCTTCACGCTGACCGCCGCGGGCAAGCGCGTCGATCGCGAGCGCCGCGGCACGGTCGAGGCCGCGGTGCGCCGCGGCCTGCAGCGCGCGAGCAACGAAGCGCTCGCCGGCACCGAGCGGGTGCTGGCACTCCTCGTCGACGAGCTCGAGCGCGAAGACGGCTAGGGCCGACCAGGGGCCGGCTTGTGCGCCGAGCCGGTCGCGTCCGCCGCGACGCCCGCATCGGCGGGGGCGCTGCTCGCCGCCTGCAGCTCGTGCTGGAGCTCCGCGATCCGGGTCTGCGCCGCGGTCGCCGCCGCGGTCAGCCGCACGACTTCGGCACGCGCGGCGTCGCGGTCCTGCTGCAGCTGATCGCGGTCGGCGCGCGCGGCGTCGCGCTCCTGCTGCAGCTGGTCGCGCTCGGTGCGCGCGGCGTCGCGCTCGCGCTGCGCCTGGTCGCGATCCTTCGCGGCGGACTCGGCGTCGAGGCGCGCGGTCGTCCAGAAGCCCTCGTACATCGACCGGCCGAGCTCGGCCGCCTCGCGGTCGCTGCGCGCGATCGTGAGCTGCTCGACGAGCGCGCGCGTCGCCGCGTCGGCGTCCTTGAGCGCCTTGTCGCGCGCCTCGATGATGCCCTCGAGCTGCTTCTGCTCGTCGGACAGCGCGCGCTCGAGCGTCGCGAGCGTCTCGCCGCGGGTCTTCAGATCGGCTTCCGTCTTCGCGAGCTCGGCGCGCGTCTTGCCGATCCTCGCCTGCAGCTCCTGGTTCGCCGCCTCCTGGTGCGCCACCTCGTCAGCGAGCGCGCGCCCGCGCCCGCGCAGATCGACGACCGCGACGTACGCGGCGGCGGTCAGCGCGGCGAGCCCGATCGCGGCGCCGGCGGTCAGCGACAGCTGCGGGTTGCGGCGGCAGAACAGCGCGAACCTGAGCAGGCGCGAGCGATCGAGGCTGGTCGGCCGCCGCGCGAGGTACGCGTCGAGCTCGCGGCCGAGCTCGGCGGCGCTCGCGTAGCGCCGCGCGGGATCGAGCGCCATCGCCTTGTCGATCACGCGGCGCAGCCGCGGCGGCACGTGCGAGAGCGGGGGAGGGTGCGCGCCGCTCGCCGCGAGCTCCCAGGGCTCGCTCGCGCGGTCGTCGGTGCGCCACGGCGGACGCCCGCCGACGAGATCGTACGCGAGCGCGCCGAGGCCCCACACGTCGATCGCGACGAGCTTGCCGCGATCGCCGGAGGTGGTCGCGATGCCGTGCGCCTGCTCCGGCGCCATGTACTCCGGCGTGCACGCGTGGCTGGCATCGCTGACCGCGAGCCCGAAATCGGCGATCCGCGCGCGCCGCGACACCGGCGTGATCAGCACGTTGTGCGGCTTGAGATCGCGGTGGAACACGTCGCGCAGGTGCGCGTCGTGGACGCCGCGCGCGATGTCGCGCACCCAGCGCACCGCCTCGTCGATGTCGCGCGGCCGCACGTGCGCCGCCGACGCGCCGGGCACCTTCTCGCCGCGCTCGGGATCGTGCTCGCCGACGAGCTCCATCACGATGTACGGGCGCTCGCCGTCGTGGACGTCGAGCACGCGCACGACGTAGTCGCTGATCACGTCGCACGCGGCGCGCGCCTCGGCGAGCGCGCGCGTCACGCTGCGATCGGCATGGAACAGCTTGATCGCGACGTCACGGCCGAGCTTCTTGTCGTACGCCTGCCACACCGCCGCGCTCGCGCCGGCATCGAGCCGCGTCGCGAGCACGTAACGCTCGTCGAGCGAGGGCGGCGCGTCGCTGGCGACCACGGTCTCGCGATCGGCGCGCAGCCACAGCAGCGCCTGCGCGCGCAGCGCGGCGTCGTCGGGGAACGCGTCGGCGATCAGCCGTTCCCAGCTCGCCGGAGACTTCGCCGCGATCTCGGCGAGGCGCGCGCGCACGTCGGTCATGCGAGCCCGCGCTCGATCCCTTGCACGACGACGAGGTAGCTCGTGCCCTCGGCGATGCGCTTGTTGACGAGCCCGAGCGACACGCCGAGGTCGTTCGCGATCTGGCGCTGCGTCTTGCCCTCGAGCTGCAGGCGCAGCGCGCGGCCGACGTCGCGCGGCGCGCCGAGCGGGATCTTGACGCGCGGATCGGTCTCGCCGCGCTCGAGCTCGGCGATCCGCTGCTCGATCCACGTGCGCAGCTCGGCCAGCTCGATCATCTCCTCGAGCTCGGCGTCGTTCGGGATCACGAGCTCGTCGCCGAGCTCCTCGCGCTCGCCGCGGCGGCGCAGCTGGTCGAGGCGGTCGAGGATGAACCGGCGCACGCTCTCGCCGATGTGACGTTCGGCCGGCGGAAGCTGCTTCAGCCGCTCCCACTCGCCGCTCTGCAGCCAGCGCGTCACCAGCGACGCGAGGATGTCCTGCGTGCTGTACGAGCCGCGATAGCTCATCGAGCGCTTGACGCGCCGGATGATCCGCTCGAACTGGGCCGCCATCTCCCGGTCCGCGACGTCCGCAGTCATCTGCCCGTGAACATACCGCTGCGTCCGCCGTCTTACAGGTCAAACACAGGATTTTGTTGGAGGTACAAATGCTTACGTCCCGTGCGGCGTTGGCCGCGCTGCTCGTGTGTGGCGCGTGTCACCACGAAAAGAAGGCCCCGACCGTCCCGCTGGCCGCGCCCGCGCCGGCCGCGACCGCCCAGGTCAAGGCCCCGGTGCCGGTGAGCAACAACCTGCGTGCCAGCGACGACCTCGTCCGCAAGTGCGAGCTGCACTTCGCGAGCTTGCAGGAAGCGCCGAAGTTCGCGTTCGACCAGTTCGAGCTGACGACGCAGGATCGCAATGTCCTCGAGCAGATCGCCGACTGCGTCACGAAGGGTCCGCTGAAGGGCAAGAAGCTGCAGCTGGTCGGCCGCGCCGATCCGCGCGGCACCGAGGAGTACAACCTCGGCCTGGGCGATCGCCGCGCGCATACCGTCGCCAGCTACCTCGAGCGGCTCGGCGTCGGCGGCTCGCTGATCGATGCCAAGACGCGCGGCGCGCTCGACGCGAGCGGCAC
>JBLMXA010000186.1:0-3482 GCA_050257515.1 Acidobacteriota bacterium
CGCGTACCTCAAGGCGTCGAACACGGACATGTACGATCAGTTCGGCATCGCGGTCGCGCTCTCCGGCGACGGCTCGACGCTCGCGGTCGGCGCGTACGACGAATCGAGCAGCGCGACCGGCATCGACGGCAACCAGACCGACAACTCGTCCACGCACGCCGGCGCGGTCTACGTGTTCGCGCGCGCCGGCGCCTCGTGGCTGCAGCAGGCGTACGTCAAGGCCTCGAACACCGACGTCAACGATCAGTTCGGCCACTCGCTCGCGCTGTCGTACGACGGCTCGACGCTCGCGGTCGGCGCTTACCTCGAGGACAGCGCGGCGACCGGCGTCGGCGGCAACCAGGCCGACAACACCGTGACCGACGCCGGGGCGGTGTACGTGTTCGCGCGCGCGGGCACCGCGTGGAGCCAGCAGGCGTACGTCAAGGGCTCGCTGACGCAGGCGGGCGCCGAGCTCGGCTGGGGGCTCGCGCTGTCGGCCGACGGCAACACGCTCGCGGCCGGCGCGCCACTCGAGGATGGCTCCGTCGGCGCCGACTCCGGCGCGGTGTACGTCTACAGCCGCGTGAACGCGGCGTGGAGCTTCAGCTCGCGGATCGTCGCGCCGAACGCCGACGCCGGCGATCAGTTCGGCACGTCGCTCGCGCTCGCTTCCGACGGGTCGACGCTCGTCGTCGCCGCGCCGACCGAGGACGGCGGCGCGACCGGCATCGACGGCAACCAGGCCGACAACACGCAGGTCGACGCCGGCGCGGTCTACGTGTTCGTCCCCGGCGCGGCGCCGGCCACCTGGGAGCTGCAGGCGTACGTCAAGGGCTCGACCGCGATCACCGGCGACTTCTTCGGCCAGGGCGTCGCGCTCGACGGCGACACGCTCGCGGTCGGCGCGCCCGGCGACGACACGCTCGCGTCCAACGGCGGCGCGCTCTACGTGTTCACGCGCACGGCCGCCGCGTGGAGCCAGCAGGGCAAGCTCTACGCGCCGAACGCCGCGGCCGACGATCAGCTCGCGACGACCGTCGCGCTCGCCGGCGATCTCGTGCTCGCCGGCGCCGCGCTCGAGGACGGCGGCGCCGCCGGGCTCGACGGCGACCAGACCGATCTGTCGGTCATGGATGCCGGCGCCGCGTACCTGTTCGCGCGCGGCGGCACCGCGTGGTCGCCGCGCACGTACGTCAAGGCGACCAACCCGGGGCTCGGCGACGGTTTCGGCGTCAGCGTGTCGCTCGCGGCCAACGGCAGCTTCGCGGCCGGCGCGTTCCGCGAGGACAGCTCGACGACCGGCGTCGCCAGCGTGCCCGACGACGCCGCGATGGACGCCGGCGCGGTGTACGTGTGGGCCTACTGAGCCTTGCGCGGCTCGAGCTACAGCGCGAACGCCTGCACGCGGCTGAAGTCGCCGTTGAACCGGTTCTGATCGCCGGGGAACGTGCCGTGATCGGCGTACTGCCAGATCGTCTGGAACCTCCAGCTCGCGGGCAGCGCGCCGACGCTCGAGCCGTAGCGCGGGATCCACAGCGGGTTCGCGCCGAACGACGCGTTGTTGCCGGTGCACAGCGTCCACCAGCTCGTGCTCGTGTAGAACACCATGTCGCGGCCGGTGCGCGCCTTGACGGTGCTCGCGAAGTCGCGGATCCACGCGACCATCTGCGCGTGCGTCTTGCCGTAGCACGCCGAGCCGTAGGGGTTGTACTCGAGGTCGAGCGCCGGCGGCAGCGTCTTGCCGTCGCGCGACCAGCCGCCGCCGTGATCGACGAAGTAGGTCGCCTGCGTCGCGCCGCTCGACGTGTTCGGCGTCGCGAAGTGGTACGCGCCGCGGATCAGGCCGGCGCTGTACGAGCCGTTGTACTGCTGCGCGAAGTACGGGTTGCGATAGCTCGTGCCCTCGGTCGCCTTGATGTACGCGAACCGCGCGCCGTGACCGCGCACGGTGGTCCAGCCGACGTTGCCCTGATAGCCGCTGACGTCGAGCCCGGGTGTCTGCACGACGAGCGCCTCCTGCGCCGGCGCGGCCTCGCCCTCGACGACGCGGATCTGCGAGCCGGCGACATCCTGGTCGGGATGCGTGAACAGCTCGGGCTCGTCGATCGGTCCCTCGTCCTCGGTGACGGAGACGTCGGCGGCGCAGGCTGCGAACAGACACGTGGCGAATGCGAGGATGGTGGTGCGCATGCGTCGCCGCTTTCCAGCATCCGTGCCACGTCGAACTGAACGAGCATGCTGCGAGGATCGCGGCGATCCGATCCGCGCACCGCGCCGCGATCGACTGCAACCTGCGCACGGTCAGTTGCAGCGCGAGTCCCACCGCGCGAAGGTCAGCGCATGACATCCCAGCCCGTGTGCGTGATCGTGGGAGTTGGTCCGGGCAACGGCGCCGCGTTCGCGCGGCGGTTCGACCAGGAAGGTTACGCGGTCGCGCTGCTCGCGCGCAGCGACGAGCTCGGCAAGCAGCTCGCGGGCTCGCTCGCGCACGCGCGCGCGTGGGCATGCGACGTCGGCGACGCCGCCGCGGTCGCCCGCACGTTCGACGCGATCCGCGGCGAGCTCGGCGATCCCGACGTCGTGATCTACAACGCGGGAACCGGCGCGTTCGGCACGTTCGACGACGTCACCGCCGCCGATCTCGAGGCGAGCTGGCGCGTCAACACGCTCGGCGCGTTCCACGTCGCCAAGCAGGTCGTGCCCGCGATGAAGCAGGCCGGCCGCGGCAGCTTCGTGGTCGTCGGCGCGACCGCGTCGCGCCGCGGCGTCGCGCGCACGACCGCGTTCGCGCAGGCCAAGGCCGCGCAGCGCGCGCTCGCCGAGTCGCTCGCGCGCCACCTGTGGCCGGCGGGCATCCACGTGTCGCTGATCGTGATCGACGGTGTCGTCGACCTGCCGCGCACGCGCGCGCGGATGCCGAACAAGCCCGACAGCTTCTTCGTCGCGCCCGACGACGTCGCGGCGACCGCGGCGTTCCTCGTCGCGCAGCCGCGCTCGGCGTGGACGTTCGAGCTCGAGGCGCGGCCGTTCGGCGAGACGTGGTGAGCTACGGTGCCGCGGCGGCGTCCGCCGCCGGAGCCGCGCTGCCGGTGTCGCTGCCGGTCGCCGCCGCCGGCGCGGTCGCCGCGACCGGCTTGGGCTTGGCGTGGAACGGCCGCCAGCCGTCCTGCCGCACCGGCGTGCCCGGCGCGGACGCCAGCGTCACGTGCCCGGTCGCCGCGTTGTCGTTGGCGATCCACAGCGGCCAGATCGCGATCAGCGGTTCCGGATCGATGTAGCGCTCCTTCGCGGTCCTCGATGGCTTCACGGTGAGCGAGAAGTGCAGGTGCGGCTCGGAGTGGCCGACGCCGGTGTCGCCGAGCAGGCCGATCACCTGGCCGAGCTTCACCTTGACGCCGGGCTGCACCCAGCGCGGCACCGCCGCGAGGTGGAAGTACCAGGTGTAGAGCGTGCCGTCGCGGTGCGAGAGCTTGACGAAGATGCCGCCGTGCTCGTCGTTG
>JBLMXA010000187.1:0-2506 GCA_050257515.1 Acidobacteriota bacterium
AGCACGGCCCGCGCCGGGTCCATGAGACCGGGGCCGCTCGCCGGCCCGCGCATGCGCCCGAGCATCGCGCCGGGGTCATACGCGGCGAGCTGCGCGACCTTCGCGAGCCCGCCCTTGAGCCGCCCGGCCTCGGTCGCGAGCGCGCGTGCGGCCTCCTCGTCGATCACGCGATCGTCCTCGTCCGAGCCTTTCGGATCGGTCGTGAGCACCTGCTTGGCCCGCGCGAACAGCTTCTTGAAGCCGACGCGGCGCTCCGCCCACTTTCTGTCGCTCACGGGATCAGCTCGTCGATCGTCGACAGCCGGGCCGGGCCGGAGTCGTCGCTCCAGAACAGCTCGACGCGGTTCTTGCCGGTCTTCTTCGCTCGGTACAGCGCGCGATCGGCGCGCCGCACGAGGTCCTCGCCACTTGCCGCCTTGCTCTCGGGGAACGCGGCGCAGCCGAGCGAGGCGGTCACGCCGAGCACCTTCGGCGGCTCGTCGTCGGTCGTGAGGCGCAGCTCGGCGACCGACTCGCGGATGCGCTCGGCCAGCGCGTACGCGCCGACCATCTCGGTGCGCGGCAGGATCACCGCGATCTCCTCGCCGCCATAGCGAGCGGCGGTGTCGACGCCGCGCATCTGCGCCTTGACGACGTTCGCGATCGCTTTCAGCACGCGGTCGCCTACGAGATGCCCGTAGGTGTCGTTCAGCTTCTTGAAATCGTCGACGTCCATCATGACGACCGAGAACGGCGTCCCGTAGCGCTTGCTGCGCTCGATCTCCTCCTCGATGCGCGCGTCGAAGTAGCGGCGCATGAACAGCCCGGTGAGGCCGTCGACCATCGCGAGCTCGTAGAGGTGCGCGTTCTGCAGCGCCGCGGCGATCTGCAGCGCGAGCGACTCGAGCAGCCGCTGGTGCTCGGCCTTGAACGCCGCGACGCGCGTGCTCTGCACCGCGACGACGCCCTCGCACTCGCCGTACATGAACAGCGGCACGCCGAGCCACGAGCGCATGCCGTGCGCACCCGCGTCGGTCGCGACGTCGGAGGTCTGCAGGTCGTCGATGCGGCGCGCGACCGCGGCGCGCATCACCGCGCCGGCGGCGCCCTCGCCTTCGGTCATCCCGCGGCGGAAGAACTTCTCGCTCGTGCGGTCGAAGCCATCGATCACGAGATCCGAGCCGCTGCCGGCGCGGCGATGGACGAGCGCGACCGTCTCGGCCTCGGGGATCGCCTTGCAGGTCTCGCGCGCGACCGCCTCGACGAGCTCCTCGAGCTGCAGCGACGCCGACAGCTTGCGCGCGGTGACGTTCAAGATCTCGAGCTCGTGCACGCGCTCCTGGAGCTCGGCGCGCGCCCGCGACAGCCGCGAGAACACGAAGTTGATCAACAGATAGGTCAGCGACAGCAGCAGGAACCCGAGCGGCTGCTGGGGATCGTAGAGCAGCACGAGCACGACGCCGATCGGCATCAGCGATGCCTCGGCGAGGATCCCGGGCAGCGCGAGCTGCCGCAGGTACGCGCGCCAGCTCTCGCCGAGCAGCCGTTGCCGCAGGCCCTGGATCGCGTAGTGCGCGACCAGCAGCACGCCGGCGACGGCGACAACCTTCCACGCCACCTCGACGGCGTCGGCGTGGCGGCCGACGATCGCGTCGGCGTCGAACAGCGCGCCGCAGCAGACGAGCAGCCCGCCGCTCATGCCGCCGAAGTAGAGGACGTAGCCGGCCTCGGCCCACCACCCATCCGGATCGACGCGGCCCTCGCGCCGCGCAGCGGCAAGCCGGACGAACGCGTCGACGGTGAGCGCCAGCGCCACGAGACGCCCCGCGTCGACGGAGCCGACGCACAGTGCGGCTGCCACGTAGTAGGCCGAATCGAGCGACAGCACGCTGCCCTCGACGAGCCGGAACGCGAGCGCGCGCGCCGCGAGGATCACGGTGATGAACAGCACCGTCGCCATCACCGGCTCGGGCGCGGTGCGCAGCCAGCCGACCGCAGGCAGCACGAGCACGACGCCCCAGCCGAGCAGGCCCAGCGCGATCGTGAAGCCATGCCCTATCCGGCGCGACACCACCGCGCCGTATCTACCATCTCCACCCCTCCGAAAGCGCGAAAGGCCTCGTCACCGCAGGGTGAGAGGCCTTCCGTGAGGGTTGAGAGTGACTTAGATGTCGATCACGACCACGCCGCGCTCGGTCTCCTCCGGCGGTTGCACCGTGGGACGAGGACCGGTGTCGCGGTAGCGATCCACAGGCAGCTCGACGCGGCCCCGCTCCTGCTCGCGGCGTCGTTCCTCTTCTTTCTTGAGGATCTCTTCGATAATCCAGGGATCCAGCATCGGGACCGCCTTTCAGCCAAGGTCTACAACAGGACTTGGTCGAGCCTAACTATGGATCTCTGCGTAGCGCCTAACTCGAAGTACTGCAACCCACGTTCCTTCGGACGAGCCATCCCACACGAACATTCTAACGCACGATAATCAGCGGAGCTTCATTTCGGGCGCACCAAATCACACGGCGTGACGATC
>JBLMXA010000188.1:0-3881 GCA_050257515.1 Acidobacteriota bacterium
ACTTCGCCTTCGTCGTCTTCTTCTGCTTGCCGGCGGACGCCGGACGCCGGACGCCGGACGCCTTCTTCGCCGCCACCGGCGCGGGGTGGACCTGGATCAGCTCGCACGGCAGCTCGGCCTCGCGCAGCGTCGCCATGATCTGCGCGGCGGTGCGCGCGTTGCGGACCGCGAGGTACGTGCGGCCCGGCTGCTTGCCCGGGCCCCACGCGCCCTCGCACACGATGTCCGCCGCCTCGCACGCGCGCGCGAGCGCCTTGTACGCGGCGTCGCCGGTCGCATCGCCGGGGTGCGGCGTGTAATCGACGATCATCGCCCATCGCCCGCCGTCCTCGGTGATCCGCGAGCCGATGTCCTTCCAGGCCACGCCCTCGCGATCCCAGGTCGGCAACCCGTGCTCGACCGGCGACACGACGATCACGTCGCCCCACGTCGGCTTGGCGTGGAGGAACGGCACGTTGACGAGCTTCACCTTGCGACCGCCCGACTTGCCCGTTCGACCCGGCGCGGCGCCGAGATCGATCGCCCAGGGCGTCTCGCTGTCGGCGCCGCGGTTGGTCAAGCACACCTTGATCGTCTTCTCGCTGCGCTGGGCCATCGCGAATCGTGTACCACGCCTCGCGATCGTCGATCGCCTCGCGCCTGCAGCGCTCGGCTACACGGATGGCGCTTCGCGCCGGGCGCCGCATCCTACAACTTCGCGCGTGCCGCGCGCGCCGGCGCGAGCTCGACCTCGACCAGGTGCACGCGGTCGCCGGTCGCGAGCGCGCGATCGAGCATCGCGCGCGCCTCGTCCAGCTTGCCGAGCTCGACGTCGGCGCGGCCGAGCACGCTCTGGGGCCACCACAGCGCCGGGTTGTCGCTGCCGCCGGCGGCCTCGTACGCCGCGATCGAGCGCGCCGCGAAGCTCGCGGCGGCGGCCCACTGGTGATCGGCGAGCTCGATGTCGGCGCGCGCCGCGAGCGTCTCGGGCAACACCGGCGACGACGTCTTCGTCTCGAGCGCGAGCGCCTCGTCGATCGCCGCGCGCGCCTCGACGACGCGGCCGAGCGCGGCGAGCGTCTGCGCGTAGTCGGTCGCCGCCGAGTGGTACATCGGGTGGTCCTTGCCCGGCAGGTTCGCCGCGATCCGCGTCGCGCGCTCGTTCAGCGCGAGCGCCTCCGGCAGCTCGCCCGCGAACCTGAGCGACTCGCCGAGGTTCTGCACGGTCGGCACGACGACCGGGTTGTTCTTGCCGAACGTCTTCTCGCGGATCGCGAGCGCGTGCTCGAGCATCGGCCGCGCGCGCGGATCGCGGCGGCGCGAGTAGCACGCGCCGAGGTTCGACATCAGCAGCGCCTGATCGGGATGATCGCGGCCGACGACCTTCTCGCGCAGCGCGATCGCGTGCTCGAAGTGCCGCGCGGCGTCCTCGAAGCGCAGCGCGCGCTCGAGCGTCGCGCCGTACAGCTCCTCGTCCTCCCACAGCAGCGGGTTGTCGGCGCCGAGGTCCTGCTTCGCGAACGCGAACGATCGCTCGTGCGCGGCGAGCGCGGCCGGGATGTTGCCGGCGACACCCTCGACGATGCCCTCGACCTGCGCCTCGCGCTGCGCGAGCTGGACATCGACGCCGTTGCGGCGCGCCTCGGCCTTGCCGACCGTGATCCACATCCGCGCCTCGGCGATCTTCTGCGGCCCCTCCGCGAGCATCAGCGCGACCGTGAACGCGCCGTGCGCGGCGATGTCGTCGCGCTTGCCGATCATCGCGGCGAGCGTGCCGTCGGTCAGCGCCTTGATCGCCTCGTCGTAGCTCTGCACGGCGGCGAGCGTGAGGCCGTGCATGACGTCGGCCTCGGCCTTCGTCGGCAAGAAGCCCATCTGCTCGGCGAGCCGGCTCGCGCGCAACGTCGCCGCGCCCGCCGCGACGTAGTTGCCGGCGACGATCTGCGCCTGCGCGTCGGCGAGGTTCTTGTTGATCTCCTTGACCTGCGGCCACAGGTCCTCGGGCGGCATCGTGCCCTGATCGCGCAGCGCCGCGACGTTCGAGCAGCGCGCGATCGGCGGCAGCTCGCGGATCGGGCTGCCGCCGCGCTCGACCAGCGAGCGCCCCGGATCGGTCGCGACCTTCGCGAACGCCGCGATCTCGGCGAGCCGCTGGTCGAGGCAGGTCTGGCGCAGCGACAGCACCTCCTCGCTCTGATCGCGGCGCACGCGCGTCGCCTTGCAGCTCTCGACCGCGGTCGCGACCCACTCGCCGGTGTACTTGTCGAGCGTGCGCTCGAGATCGGCGAACGCCTGCGGCGCGAACGGGAGCTTGGTCGCGAGATAGGCGTCTCGCACCGCGGCCTTCGCCTTGGCGTCCCACACGCCGTCGAGCCGGTGCTCGATGCCCTCGCACGGCGCGGGGCCGCGCGCGAGCTTCATCGTCGCGACGACCGCGCCCGCGACGAGCAGCGTGCCCGCCGCGAACCCGAGCGCGGCGCGCCGCCGCGCGTACGGATCGGCGGCGAGCGCGGCGAGCAGCTCGTCCATCGACGCGAACCGCTGCGCGGGATCGACCGCGATCGCCTGCAGCGCGACCTTCGCGAGCGGCGCGGGCACCTTGGCCTCGGTCGGGATCCGCGGTTTCGGCGGCGCCGAGCGGCTCGCGTGGAGGTCGTCGCGCGAGAACGGCCGCCTGCCGTAGAGCGCCTCGAACAGCGTCACGCCGAACGCGAACTGATCGCTGCGGGCATCCGCGGGTTGCTCGTCGTAGATCTCGGGCGCCATGTACGCCGGCGTGCCGACGACGTGGCCGGCGAGCGTGAGGTCCGCCGACAGCGGGCTCTTCGTCTCGATCGACAGATCCGAGTCGCGCGACGCCGGCACGTCCCCCCCGCCGAGCCGCGCGAGCCCGAAATCCATGACGCGGACACGGCCGTCGTTGCCGACGAGCACGTTCTCGGGCTTGAAGTCGCGGTGGACGAGCCCGGCGCGGTGCGCGGCGGCGAGCCCGGCGCCGGCGGCGCGCATCACCGGCAGCACCTCGCGCCAGCTCCGCGCGCGCTGCTTGAGCCACGCGCGCACCGTGATGCCGTCGACGAGCTCCATCGCGACGAACACCTGGTTGTTCGGCAGCGAGCCGACGTCGTGAACCGCGACCACGTTCGGGTGCGCGAGCCGCGCGAGGGCCTGCGCCTCGCGCAGCAGCCACGCCTGCCCGCCGCTCTCCGAGCCGCTCGCGTCGCCCTGCAGCACCTTGATCGCGACCTTGCGATCGAGCTCGGGATCGAACGCCGCGTAGACGATGCCCATGCCGCCTTCGCCGAGCTTGTCGATCACGACGTAGCGGCCGACCAGCGTGCCGCGGGCGAGCTGCTCGGGCTTCGTCGGGCGCGCGCGCTCCGACGCGAAGCCCTCGCGCTTGGTCTCGACCTCGGTCGGGTCGCTGCCTCGCTCGCTGCTCATCCCCCGCGTTCGATGCTACCGCGGGAGCGCGGCGAGCGCGGCGGCGAGCTGCTCGGGAAGCGCCTGGCGCGCAAACCCTGCCGCGGCGCGGATCGCGCTGTGGATCGCGGTCGCGTCGCTGCGGCCGTGCGCGATCACGGCGGGCTTCGTCACGCCGGCGAGCAGCGCGCCGCCGATCTCGGTGTAGTCGATGCGCTTGGCCAGGCCGCGCAGCGCCGGCGCGACGAGCGCCGAGCCGAGCCGAGCCATCGGCGTCTTCTCGAGCTCCTGGCGGACGAGCCCGAACAGGCCCTCGGCGATGCCCTCGCACGTCTTCAGCACGACGTTGCCGGTGAACCCGTCGGTCGCGAGCACGTCGACGACGCCGCGGAACAGGTCGGAGCCCTCGACGTAGCCGACGAACTGGAAGTCGCCCGAGGCCGCGGCGAGGAGGGCGTGGGCCTCGCGCGTGAGCGGCG
>JBLMXA010000189.1:0-3725 GCA_050257515.1 Acidobacteriota bacterium
CCCTCGCGCAGGTAACGCATGCCCGCGACGTCGGCGAGCTTGCCGCGCGGCGGGCCGATCACGCCGACGTCGCGGCCGAGCGCGGCGCGCGCGCCGGCGATCACGGCACGCGCGAGCGTCACCTCGCGCGCGGCATCGTGGTAAAGCGCGCCGTGCGGCTTGACCCACGTCACGCGCCGGCCGCGCGCCGCGGCGATTCGCGCGAGCGCCGCGCACTGGTCGGCGACCGCGGCCTCGACCGCCGCGGCGCTCATCGCGATCGTGCGCCGGCCGAAGCCGTCGCGATCGGGGTACGACGGGTGCGCGGCGAGCACCTGATCGGGGCACGCGTCGATCACGCGCGCCATCGACGCGTCGTCGCCGGCGTGGCCGCCGCACGCGATCGCGACGAGATCGACGAGCTGCCACAGCTCGGGTGACTCGTCGTCGTGCTCGCCCGCGTCGAGGTTGAGCATCATGTCGCGACGCGCCGGATCCCCTCGCGCACGCCGACCATCGGCCTCCAGCCGAGCAGGTCGCGCGCACGCTCGCTCTCGTAGTGCAGCCGCGCGAGCGCCGACCGGAGGCGATACACCGCGACCGGGCTCTGCCGGCCGAGCGCGCCGAGCGGGTACTCGCTCAGCTTGCCGAGCGCGAACACGATCGGCCGCGGCACGTGGACGACCGGCTTCGCGCCGCCGGCGAGGCCGATGATTTGATTTTGCGTCAGGGGCTCGGGATCGATGATGTGAATCACCTCGCCGCTGACGAGCTGCTTGTCGATCGCGCGCATCACCGCGTCGACGACGTCGTCGATGTAGACGAGCGGCAGCTCGAGCTTGCCGTCGCCGAGCACGAGCCAGCGGCTGCCCGCGCTGCGCGCGATCGCGCCGTTGATCAGCGGGATGCCGCCGCCGAAGATCTGGCCCGGCCTCAGGATCACGCACGGCAGGCCGGTGCGCGCGGCATCGACGACGAGCCGCTCCGCCTCGAGCTTCGCGCGCGTGTACGCGCCGCGCTCGTCCGGCCGCGGCTCGAGGTTCGCCGCCTCGCTGACCGGCCCGTTGCCGGCCGAGCCTGCCCAGTCGATCACCGACATCGACGAGATGTGCACGAGCTGGTGCACGCCGAGCTTCTTGCACGCGTCGATCACGTTCTGCGTGCCGACCACGGTCGAGCCCTTGTGCTCCGGCCAGCCGCCCTTCATCGCGGCGCCGGCGTGGATCACGGTCTCGGCGCCGCGCACGGCGCGATCGACCGCCTTCGGATCGCCGAGGTTGCCGAAGCAGTACTCGACGCCCGGGATGCGCACCTCGGGGATCCGCCGCACGAACACGCGCACCTTCTTGCCGTCGGCGAGCAGCCGCTTGACCACCGCGCCGCCGAGCGAGCCCGACGCGCCGGTCACCAGGAACGGCACGCGCTCGCTCACCGGGAACTGCGCGAGCCGCTCGGCGTGCTCGGCGTCGGCCGCGCGCGCGACCTTCTCGACCCAGTGCACGACCTGCGCCGCGTCCTCGACGGAGACCGGCGGCGGCTCGCCGGCCGCGAGCCGGCGGTAGAAATCGCCGACGAGATCGCGCAGGCCCTGGTACGCCTGCACCTCCTTGCGCACGAACTTCCACACGCCGATCGGCACGTCGATCAGCGGCTGGATCGAGTCGGCGAACGCGTTGACGAGCCGCTCGGCGGCCTTCGGCAGCGGCGTCGACGCGCGCTTGCCGTGGAACATCGCGAACAGATCGACGCGCAGCACGCCCTTGGTGCCGTGGATGATCAGCTGCGACTGCATCGGCTTGACGTTCCACGACAGCTGGAACTGGCCGAGCCCGCGCTGGCAGCGCACGAGCGCGCGCCACTCGTCGTACGCGAGGTTCGGGTCGCCGCCGATCGACCGCCACGACGCCTCGACGTCCTCGATCCCCCCGAGCAGCTCCTGCACGAGGTACATGCAGTGCACGCCGAGGTCGCGGAACGGATAGCCGGCGTCGCGGTACCACGGCGGCAGCGGGCCGCCCTCGTACGGCGGGTACTCCGAGCCGCGCAGGATGTCGACCGAGACGACCTGGCCGACGCCACCGGCGTGCACGTGATCGATCGCGCGCTTGACCTGCGGGTCGTAGAGCAGCGAGTGGTTGACCGTCGCGACGAGGCCCTTCTTGCGCGCGAGCTTGCCGATCTCCAGCGCCTGCTGGTCGTCCTCGGCGATCGGCTTCTCGACGAGCACGTGGCAGCCGCGCTCGAGCGCGGCGATCGCGACGCTCGCGTGGGCCGACGGCGGCGTCAGCACGTGGATCACGTTCGCGCCGGCGGCGACCAGCGCGTCGAGATCGGCGAACGCCTGCGTGCCCCACTTCTCGGCGTGGTCGTGCGCGCGCGTCGGGTCGAGGTCGGTGATGCCGACGAGCTCGACGCCGCTGCCGGGGTCGCCCATCAGCTTCTTCACGGCAGCGACGTGGAACTCGCAGATGTTTCCGGCACCGACCATGCCGACGCGGAACTTGGCGTTGCTCATGTCTTCATCCTCGCTAGCTCGTCCACGGTATGCACGACCTGCGCCACGCGCGCCGACCACGTCTCCGCGGCCATCGCCGTCGAACGTGCGCGGCGTGCCTCCGGTGTGCTCTCGGCGAGCGCACGCTCGATCGCCGCGATCCACTCGTCGGCGGTCGTCGCGACGTGCACGCCGTGACGGGTGTAGCGCTGCGCCTCGGGCACCGCCGTCGACACGACCGGCAGACCGGCCGACAGGTACTCGCGCAGCTTGAGCGGGTTGACGAAGCGCATGCGCTCGTCGATGCGATACGGAATCAGGCCGACGTCGAAGCCCTTGCAGTACGCGGGCAGCTCGTCGTGGCGCTTCTGGCCGAGCAGGTGGACGTTCGGCAGCCCGCGCACCGCCGAGATGTCGGCGAGCTGCTGCCCGATCAGCGCGATCGTCCACCGCGGCCGGGCGCGGGCGACCTGCGCGATCAGGTCGAGATCGACCCAGTCGCGCAGCGTGCCGTAGAAGCCGAGGCGCGGGCGGGGCAGGGCGGCGAGCTCGTCGGGGACGCGCAGCGTGTCGGTGACCGCGCGCGCGAACAGCGCGTGATCGACGCCGTGCGGCGACTCGAACGTGCGCGGGTTGACCGCGCGCTTGGCCTCGGCGAGCGGACCGTTGATCGCGAACACCGCATCGACCTTCGCGAGCAGCGCGCGCTCGGCGGCGGCGGTCTGCTCGCGATCGAGGTAGCCGAACAGCGACCACTCGTCGACGCAGTAGTACACCGCGAGCTGCTCGCCGAGCGTGCCGACGTAATCGCCGACGTTCGGCAGGAACGTCCACAGCTGGAAGTCGCGGATGCCGAGCTGCAGGCGCAGCGCGCGGATCGTCGCGCGCAGGATCTGGCGGTTGATCGCACGCGCGGCGGCGCTGTGCGGGAGCGGCAGTGCGAGCGGCGTCGCGACCCACAGGTCGTTCTCGACGTTGACCGCGCCGCGCGCGAACTCGCGCAGCTTGCGGCGGAGCTTGCCGAGGTCGCGCCCGCTGGTCAGACTCGGCGTACGCGTCGCGATCGAATTCAGCCACAGCACCCGGCGCGTTCTGGCAAGCTCGCGCAGGACGTGATGATTCGAGGTCGGATCCTCGTGCCAATCCTTGGCAAAGGCAACGATCGGCGTGCTCACGTCTCGTCGGTGAAACGTACCCGCCGCATGCCCGCGCTGGCAATGTGCGCGGCTGCCACGATCGCGTGCAAGCACCC
>JBLMXA010000190.1:0-3013 GCA_050257515.1 Acidobacteriota bacterium
CCGCGGCGGCTCGCCGCGGATCACGAGCCGGCCGGCGGCCACGGCCGGCGAGCTGCCGACGCCGGGCATGCTGCGCACCGCGGCGAGCGCGTCGTTGTCCGCACCGGGCACGCCGCGCAGCTCGTCGTGATCGAGCACGAGCGCGCCCTCGCTCGCCGGGCGCGGCGCCTGCGCCTCGACCTCGATCACGTCGTGCAGCGCGCCCTCGCGGAACACCAGCACGAGCGTGCCCTCGTCGCCGGGCGACAGCGTCTGCGTCGCCGGATCGTAACCGGGCGCGGCGACCGAGAGGTCGACCGGCGCGTCGACGTCGACGACGAGCTCGCCGCGGTCGCCGACGGGCACCGGCACCAAGCCGAGCCTTGCCGTCGCGTGTGCGATCGGTTGCAGCGTCTGACCATCGACGATCGTGGCATGCAGAGGCGAAGCGAGCGCGCGAGACGACAGCAGCAGGACGGCCAGGCCGAGCTTGTTCATCGCGCGCGTGCATCAGCAGCCGGCGTGCCGCGTTCAAGCGCGCGAACGCGCGTCGCGCGCGCGCTGCGACCACGACATCTGCGCCGCGCTGTCGGATTTCGCGGCGGCAAAATGCGATAACCGTCGCTCGTGACGTCCGACGCCGATCTCGAGCTCGCGTTCTACGACGAGTTCCTGTGGAAGCGCGGGATCGAGCCGTATCCGGTTCAGGAGCAGGCGATCTCGGCGATCTTCGCCGGCAAGAGCGTGATGGTCACGGTGCCGACCGGCACCGGCAAGACGCTGATGGCGAAGGCGGCGCTCTACCGCGCGCTCCACCGCAACGAGCGCGCGGTGTACACGACGCCGCTGCGCGCGCTGACCGAGGAGAAGTACCGCGAGCTGTGCGGCGATTTCGGCGAGGGTTACGTCGGGTTCGCGACCGGCGACTACAAGGTCAACCGCGAGGCGCCGATCCAGGTCGAGGTCGCCGAGATCCTGTGGAACCGGATCGTCGCCGACAAGCACGTGTGCCCGGCCGAGCTCGTGGTGATGGACGAGGGCCACTACTTCAACGATCCCGAGCGCGGCTACGTGTGGGAGCAGTCGATCATCGGCCTCGATCCGCGCACGCAGCTGGTCGTGCTCTCGGCGACGGTCGGCCATCCGGAGAAGTTCTGCCAGTGGGCGAACGTCACCCGCCGCGTCGACATGTCGCTCGTCGACTCGCGCGAGCGCAAGGTGCCGCTCGTCCACGACTACCGCGAGGAGATGCTGATCGACACCGTGCGCGAGCTCGCGCACGGTGGCGACGTGCCGGCGATCGTGTTCGTGTTCGGCCGCGAGCAGTGCTTCGAGGTCGCGCGGCTCCTGAAGTCGTGCCGGCGGTTCACGAGCGACGAGGAGAAGGTCAAGGTCGACCAGCTGTGCGACGAGGCGCTGTTGCCGGCGGGCTGCGCGAAGGAGCTGCGGCCGCTGCTCGGCCACGGCATCGGCGTCCACCACGCCGGCATCCTGCCCAGGTACAAGCAGCTCGTCGAGCAGCTCGCGCTCGAGCGGCTCATCAAGTTCGTGGTGTCGACCGAGACGATCGCGGCGGGCATCAACCTGCCGGCGAAGACCGTCGTGTTCCCGTCGCTGCGCAAGTTCATCAAGCAGGCGCCGCGCCTGCTGACGAGCGCCGAGTACCACCAGATGGCCGGCCGCGCCGGCCGCCCGCAGTTCGACGACAAGGGGCTCGCGATCACGCTCGCGCCCGAGGCGGTGACGAGCGACATCAAGAAGGAGATGAAGCACAAGGGCGCCGATCTCGCGAAGGTGCGCAAGACCGTGTACGGCCGCGCGCGCGCCGAGGCGCAGCGCAAGAACGATCTGATCTGGACGCCCGAGCTGCACGCCGAGCTCGTCCAGGGCGAGCCGGCCGAGCTACGCAGCAAGACGAAGATCAGCGCCGAGCAGGTGCTCGCGATCGGGCTGCCCGATCTCGCCACCGCGCCGCCGGGGCCCGAGGACGACGTCGCGATCCGGCTCGCCGAGGCCGAGCGCTCGCTGCCGCCGTCGATGCGGCTCGACATCGTGACCGTGATCGATCACCTGCTGCTGACCGAGCGCGAGCGCAAGGAGCTGCAGAAGACGCTGTCGCAGCTCGTCGCGAACCTGCGCGCGATCGGCGTGCTCGACGAGCACGGCAAGCAGGTCTCCGGCCAGATGATCCGCGACCTCCAGGGCATGGACGGGCTGTTCATCTACTACGTGCTGTTCAATCACCAGCTCGAGTACGTCGAGCTGCGCGAGCTCGTCGAGTACCTGATCGATCACGACGTCATCCAGCGCCTCCTCGATCGCAAGGGCGAGGACGAGAAGCGCGAGTGGATGCGGGCGAGGCTGCGCGAGCTGCGGCTCGAGAACCCGCACGTGACGTGGGACGACGTCGAGGCGCAGTGGGACAAGGAGCACCCTCGCGTGCCGACGAAGATCGAGGTGATCCACGGCGAGTTCTCGGCGAAGGTGCCGCACCCCGAGCTGCACGGCGGCAAGAAGCCGAAGACGATCTGGGCGCAGCTCGAGGACTCCGGCCAGGGCTTCCTCGAGTTCGTCGAGAAGCACGCGCTCGAGCACGAGGAAGGCAACTTGTTCTCGTACCTCGTCCGCGTCATGAACTTCGCCGCGAAGCTCGGCCAGGCGAGCGGGCTGAGCGAGCTCGACGACATGGCCGAGCGCGTGAAGAAGCTGCTCGCGCGCATCGACGTGAGGATGATCGCATGAGGTACGCGCTGCTCGCCTTGCTGATCGCGTGCGGCAAGCATGCCGCGCCACCGGCGAAGCAGGACGCCGCCGCGGTCGCGACGAGATCCGCCGACGCCGCGCCGCCGCCCGCCGACGCGCCGGCCGCGCCGGCGAAGCCGACGGTCGTCCAGGTCGCGGTCGGCGCGCACGCGGCGTGCGCGGCGATGTCCGACGGCAGCGCGCGCTGCTGGGGCGACAACGCCGAGGGCGAGCTCGGCGACGGCACGACGAAGGCGTCGGCGACCCCGGTCACGCCGAAGCTGAAGGGCGT
>JBLMXA010000191.1:0-2668 GCA_050257515.1 Acidobacteriota bacterium
ATGTGATCGCGGATCAGCATCAGCGTGCCGGGGGCCCACTTCGGGTTCAGGCCGCCGGCGGCGTTGGTGACGATCAGCACCTTCGCGCCGAGCGCGATCAGCACGCGCGCGGGAAACGCGACGGTCGCCGCGGCGTGGCCCTCGTACATGTGCACGCGGCCCTGCATCGCCACGCAGCGCGCGCCGGCCCGCTCTCCGACGACGAGGCAGCCCTTGTGACCGACGACGTGCGAGCGCGGGAAGTGCGGGATGTCGCCGTAATCGATGCGCGTCGCGCCGGCGAGCTTGTCGCCGTACGCGCCGAGCCCCGAGCCGAGGATCAGGCCGATCTGCGGCGGCGCGGCGATCCGGGCGCGCACGAAGTCCGCCGCGGCCTGCACCTCGTCGAACGTGATCATCGGATCACCTCGAGGATCCGCGACGTGCGCGGCAGCGGGGCAGGGCGGTCCGCGGGCTCGATCACGATCGCACGCTCGATCATGTCACGCGCCTCGGCGAGCCGCGCGTCTCCTTGCGACAGGGAGTGACAGAGCACGAGCTGCGGCGCGGCGCCGGGCTCGATCAGCTCGCCGAGGTAGGCGTCGATCACGATCCCCGCGGCGGGATCGATCGCGTCCTCCTTCGTGCGGCGGCCGGCGCCCAGCACGAGCGCGGCGATGCCGAGGGCCTCGCTGTCGATCGCGACGACCCGGCCCGGCTTCAGCGCGAGCTCGTCGCGATGCTTCGCCTTCGGCAGCACGCTGCCCGGCGAGTCGCATACCCTCGGATCGCCGCCCTGCGCCTTCACGATCTGGCGGAACTTGTCGAGCGCGCTGCCGTCGCCGAGCACCTGCTCGATGCGCGCGCGCCCTGCGTCGGGATCGCGGACGACGCCGGCGAGCACCAACATCTCCGCACCTAACACACCCACGAGCTCGCGCGTGTCGGCCGGGCCGCCGCCGCGCAGCACCTCGATCGACTCGCGGATCTCGAGCGCGTTGCCGATCGTGCGACCGATCGGCGCCTCCATGTCGGTCAGCACGCACGTGATCTTCTTGCCGGCGCGCGTGCCGATCGCGCGCATCAGGCCGCACAGCTCGCGCGCGCGCTCGGGCGTCTTCATGAACGCGCCGCGGCCGACCTTGCAGTCGATCACGAGGCCGTCGATGCCCTCGGCGAGCTTCTTCGACATGATCGACGACGCGATCAGCGGCAGCGACTCGACCGTCGCGGTGACGTCGCGCAGCGCGTACAGCCGCTTGTCCGCCGGTGCGACGCGCGCGGTCTGGCCGATCAAGCAGCACCCGAGCTCGTCGACGAGCTGCACGAACCGATCGACCGGGAGGTCGACGCGGAAGCCCGGGATGCTCTCGAGCTTGTCGAGCGTGCCGCCGGTGTGGCCGAGGCCGCGCCCCGACACCATCGGTACCGCGACGCCGCACGCGGCGACCGCGGGCGCGAGCGGGATCGAGATCTTGTCGCCGACGCCGCCGGTCGAGTGCTTGTCGATCTTCGGCCGCGCGATCCGCGACAGATCGAGCACGTCGCCCGAGCGCGTCATCGCATCGGCCCACGTCGCGAGCTCGTG
The DNA here is from genome assembly GCA_050257515.1 of Acidobacteriota bacterium. Taxonomy (GTDB): domain Bacteria; phylum Myxococcota_A; class Polyangia; order Haliangiales; family Haliangiaceae; genus JABFXX01. The sequence continues at coordinate 1,568 of JBLMXA010000191.1, forward strand.
CTCGCCGAGCCCCTGGAAGAAGATCGCCATCAGCAGAGCGGACACCTGGTAGTCGGGGATCGAGCCATCGGTGACGCCCGCGATGAACGCGCGGAGCTCGGCGTCGTCGAGCGCGAGCCCGTCGCGCTTCTTGCGGATCAGCTGGACCGGAAGCACCCCTAGTAGCCCTTGGCCTTCGCGTCTGCCTTGCCGGTGACGATCGCGACCGACGCGCTCGCGCCGATCCGGTTCGCGCCGGCCTGCGCCATCTTGATCGCGTCCTCGGCGGTGCGCACGCCGCCCGAGGCCTTGACGCCGAGCTCGCCGCCGACGATCGAGCGCATCAGCTGGACGTCCTCGACCGTCGCGCCGCCCTTGCCGAAGCCGGTCGACGTCTTGACGAACGCCGCGCCCGCGAGCTTGGACAGCGAGCACGCGATGATCTTCTCCTCGTGCGTCAGCGCGCTGGTCTCGAGGATCACCTTCACTCCGGCAGGAGCAGAGGCCTTGACGACGCGGCAGATGTCCTCGAACACGGTCTCGTAGTCGCGCGACTTGAGCGCGCCGATGTTGATCACCATGTCGATCTCGCGCGCGCCCTGGCGCACCGCCTCGCGCGCCTCGTACGCCTTCGCGGTCGGCGTCATCGCGCCGAGCGGGAACCCGACGACCGCGCACACCATCACGTCGGTGCCGGCCAGCATCGCCTTGCACAGCGGCACCCACGTCGTGTTCACGCACACGCTGGCGAACCGGTACTTCTTCGCCTCCTCGCACAGCTTGACGACCTCGTCGCGCGTGGCCTCGGGCTTGAGCAGCGTGTGATCGATCAGCTTCGCGAGATCGGCGGGCACCGCGCCGATGCCGGGCGCCGCGCCGACGCGGAGCGCGCCGGCGCCCTCCATCGCGCGCACCGACCACGGCCGCCGCACGACGCACGCGCCGCAGCTGGCGCAGTCCTCGCCCGGCGCGGAGTCGTCATCGCACGGGCCGCGGTCGCGCGGCAAGACGTTGAGCTTTACCTGCGGCTTGTTGTCGGCATGCAGCCGATCTTTGACACGCTGGGTGATGAGCTCGACCAGGCGATCGACGTCGGACATCGAGGAGAACTTACCTCAGATG
>JBLMXA010000192.1:0-9517 GCA_050257515.1 Acidobacteriota bacterium
GGCCACAAAGGATCTGCTCCTTTGTGGCCTCTGTGCCTTTGTGGTTCAACTCCTCAGGGCGTCTGTGCGGTCCGCGGCGGGTCGCGGAACACCGAGATCGTCTTCACCGACCGCACCTCGGGGTTCTCGCGCGCGACGACCGTGATCATGTTCGAGCCCGGCCACAGCGGCAGGTCCGCGGTGAAGTCGAGCAGCTTGCCGTCCTTCGCGCCGCGGTTCGAGCGATAGAACACCTTGCGCTGCTCGACCTTCGCGGTGCGGTTCTCGACGAAGATGTAGACGTCCTCGACGTGGGTCTCGTCCGACACCGCGCCGTGCAGCTTGTAGCTGTCGCTGTTGGTCTCGAGGGTCTTCGTCGCGACGTTGATGAGCGGCGGCGTCGAGTTCCAGTTCGGCGTGTACGACCCGGTGCCCGAGCCGCCCGACGCGAGCAGATCGCTCGGGATGAAGCCGACGCGCGTGCCGCCGGCGGTGAGCTTGACCTTCGTCCACGGCCCGAACGTGCCGAGCGCGGCATAGCTCGCGCCCCTGGGCGCGGTGCCGACGACGCTGGTGTCGTCCGCCGCGCCGGCGTGGATCGCCGCCGCGCGCTTGACCGTGACGTCGCCCTTGCCCGGCGCGTCGTCGACCGACGGCTCGATCTTGAAGTGCAGCTTGTCGGTCGTCTGCACGTCGAGGTCGCCGTCGTACGCCATGAGCTCGAGCACCATCTCGTCGCCCTTGAGCGTCGCGTCGGTGGCGAGCGGGAAGTCGAGATCCTTGGTCTGGCCGGGCTGGATCGTGCCGAGCGCGAGGCGCGACTTGTCGAGCAGCACGCCGTCGCCGGTCGCGTTGCGCAGCAGCACCTCGGCGTCGCTCGAGCTCGCGCCCATGCCGGTGTTCTTGATCGCCACCTGGAGGTGGTACTTCTCGCCGCGCTGGACGAGCCCGTCGCCGTTGCCGTCGTCGACGAGCTGCCACGCGTACGCGAAGATCGGGCGCGGCGCGGCCTCGACGTGGACCTCGGCCGGCGTGACGTGCGCGATCGCGTTGTGCGCCTCGCGCACTTCCATGCCGAGCCGGTCGACGCGATCGATCGCGTCGGACGGCAGCTTGATCTTCGTGGTGAACGTCTTGGTCTCGTTCGGATCGACCTTGCCGATCGGCAGCTCGACATCCCAGAACACCGGGTCGTCGGCCTGCAGGCGCGGCAGCACGCGGTACGCCGTCCCGGTGCCGGTGTTCTTGACCGTCGCGGTCAGCGAGAGCTCCTGGCCGGCCTTGAGCGCGCCGCCCGGCGTCGTCGACAGCGACACCTCGAGGTTCGGCTGGCCGCTCGTGGTCGTCGGCGCCGACCAGTCGACGCCGATCTGACCGAGCGCCGCGATCAGCTTCTTCTCCTGGTCGGCGCGCACGCGCTGGACGAGCTTGTTCGCACCGGCGACGAGCTTGGGCCGCGTCGACGCGTTGACGCTCGACACCAGGTCCTTCGCGAACTTGATCTCGAAGTCCTCGACGAAGTCGTCCTCCTCGGGCGGATCGTCATCGGTCGGTGGTGCGGTCTGCGCGTCCTTGTCCTTGTCCTTCGCGTCGGCGGCCGGCTTCTTGCGCTCGACGAGGAACGGGAGCTCGTACTCGGGCTTGTCGCCGTCCTTCGCGTACGTCGAGACGAGGTGCGCGTCGAGATCCTTCTCGCCGTACGTGTGCGTCGGCGCGAGCAGGCGCACGAAGTCGCTCGGCGAGTCGTTCTTGTCCGGCACGTACATGCGCTGGAGCAGGATGTCGGGGATGATGCCGAGGTTCTGGATCGAGCGATCGCCCGGCGTCAGGTACTGCGCGATCGTCAGCTTGAGCTTGCTGTGGTCCTCGTTGTCGTAGAGCTCCTGGACCGAGCCCTTGCCGAACGTCTTCGTGCCGATGATCGCGGCGCGATCGAGGTTCTTGAGCGCGCCGGCGACGATCTCCGAGGCCGACGCCGAGCCGCCGTTGACGAGCACGGCGAGCGAGCTGGTCGTGTCGCCGAAGCCGCGCTCGGCGCGGCGCGGCTCGCGATCGCGGCCCGAGACCGTGGTCACGACGGTGCCGCTGTCGACGAACAGGTCGGCGAGCTGGACCGCCTCCTCGAGCAGACCGCCCGGGTTGAACCGGAGGTCGAGGATCCAGGACGTCGCGCCCTGGCCCGACATCTCGCGCATCGCGTCGGCGACGTCGTTCGAGATGCCCTTCGAGAACTGCTTCACCTTGATGTAGCCGACGCCGTGATCGAGCAGCTTGTGCTCGACCTGCGACACGCGGATCACGTCGCGCACGAGGTCGAACCTCATCAGCTGGTCGACGCCCTTGCGCTCGATCCACAGCGTGACGCCGGTCTTCGGGTCACCGCGCATCCGATCGACGGCCTCGTTCGACGTCAGGTTCTCGGTCGGATCGTTGTTGATCTTGACGATGTGATCGCCGGCCTTGATGCCCTTGCGCCACGCCGGCGTGTCCTTCATCGGCTTGATGACCATCAGCTTGCGGTCGACCATCCGGATGACGATGCCGAGGCCGCCGAACTTGCCGCTCGTCGACACGTCCATGTCGCGCGCCTGCTCGGGGTCCATCAGGATCGAGTGCGGGTCGAGCGTCGACAGCATGCCGTTGACCGCCGCGTACTCGACCTTCGCGAGGTCGGAGCCGACGTTCATGTTCGCCTCGATGAACCGGAAGATCCGCTTCAGCGAGGCGGCGAGCCGCCACGGCGAATCGACGTCGCTCGTGTCGAACACTTCCTTCTTGTCGTTGACCGCGACCGTGACCTTGTTGTGCACGGTGTCGGGCTCGACGAGCACCTCGGGGATGTTGAATTGCACCTGATCGAGCGCCGCGTACAGCATCTTCTTCGGATCGATGCGCGACGGATCGACGTAGCGCTCCTTGATGCGGACGAGCGTCATGTTGAAGATCCGCAGCTGCGACAGATCGTGGCGCTGGTCCTGGGCGACGCCGGGCGCCGCGCGCGACAGGTCGCCGAGCGAGAGATCGATGCCGAGGGGAGCGATGCCTTCCGGACTGCGCCGGACGACGGTAAGGACGAGTGCGAGAGCGCCGGCGATCACCACCAGCGCCAGGTTCAACCTGCTGCGCATCGTTCGATTATAGGGTGCAACGCCCGACGCGCACGTGAGTTCCGCGTGCTGCCGTGTGGTGAGCCCATGTAGTATGGTCCCTTGGCGATGGCCGATCGGAAGAAGCAAGGCGCCGGCGGCAAGCCTCGCAAGAGCGATCAGAAATCCCCCGGCCAAGGCCGGCGGCGGGCTGAGGTCATCGACGTCGGCGACGCCGAGGCCAAGCCCGTCGAGGCTGGCGACTCCGACGACGAAGAGGCGGCGGAGCAGGGCGACGGCGTCGACGAGGATCTGCTGGCGGCGCCGCCGGTCGAGGTGATCGGAGATGGCGAGGAGGCGGTCCTCCACGACGACGAGGAGCCGGCCGAGGTCCCGGCGACGAGCGTCCGCGCCGGGTCGCTGGCACGCCGCGACCCGCTCGCGGCGTACATGGCCGAGACCCGCCGCTATCCGCTGCTGACTCCCGAGGAGGAGCACGAGCTCGCGGTCCGCCTGGTCGAGCACGGCGACTCCGCCGCAGCGCGTCGGCTGATCGAGGCGAACCTGCGGCTGGTCGTGAAGATCGCGTACGAGTACCGGCGGGCGCACAAGAACCTGCTCGACCTCGTGCAGGAGGGCAACATCGGGCTCATCCAGGCGGTCGGCAAGTTCGACCCGTACCGCGGCGTCAAGCTGTCGAGCTACGCGGCGTTCTGGATCCGCGCGTACATCCTGAAGTTCATCCTCAACAACTGGCGGCTCGTGAAGATCGGCACGACGCAGGCGCAGCGCAAGCTGTTCTTCAACCTGCGCAAGGAGCGCGAGAAGCTCGAGCAGCTCGGGTTCGCGCCGACCTCGGCGCTGCTCGCCGAGAAGCTCGACGTCCCCGAGCGCGAGGTCATCGACATGGAGCGCCGGCTCGCCGCGCCCGAGGCGTCGCTCGACGCGCCGATCGGCAACAGCGACGACGACGGCACGCGCACGCGGCTCGATTACCTGCCGAGCGACGACGATCGCCCCGACCGCGCCGTCGCGCAGAGCGAGTTCTCCCAGCTGCTCCGCGGCAAGCTCGAGGCGTTCGCGCAGACGCTCGAGGGCCGCGAGCAAACGATCTTCCGCGAGCGCTGGCTCACCGACGAGCCGCTGACGCTGCAGGAGATCGGTGACCGCTACCAGGTCAGCCGCGAGCGCGCGCGCCAGCTCGAGAAGCGCATGCTCGACCGCCTGAAGAAGTACCTCGAGGCCGAGATGGGCACCGCGGTCGACATCGAGGCGCTGACGAGGGAATGAGCACGCGCGGTCGTGCTCGTGCTCGTACTCGTACTCGTGCTCGAGTGCGCAGATCGAGCACGAGCACGAGCACGAGTACGATGTGAGCGGAACCCTGTACATCGTCGGCACGCCGATCGGAAACCTCGAAGACCTTTCGCCGAGGGCCGCGAGGATCCTCCGCGAGGCCGACGTGATCGCCGCCGAGGACACGCGCGCGGCGAAGACGCTGCTCGCGCACGTCGGTGGCTCGGCGGCGCGCGTCGTGTCGTACTTCGAGGGCAACGAGGCCGAGCGCGCCGAGGACGTCGTCGCCGCGCTGCGCGAGGGGAAGCGGGTCGCGGTGATCAGCGAGGCGGGCATGCCCGGCGTGTCGGATCCGGGCGCGCGCGCGATCGCGGCGGCGGTGGCGGCCGGCGCGCGCGTCGAGGTGATCCCGGGGCCGTCGGCGGCGATCGCGGCGCTGCTCGGCTCGGGGCTGCCGCCGCAGCCGTTCAAGTTCTGCGGGTTTCCCTCTCGCGACGAGGGTGACCGCCACGCCCTGTTCGGCCAGCTCCGCGGCGAGACCGCGACGATGGTGTTTTACGAGGCTCCCGACCGCGTCGCGCGCACGTGCGACGAGCTCGCCGCCGCGCTCGGCGCCGATCGCCGCGCGAGCCTCGCGCGCGAGCTGACGAAGGTCCACGAGGAGCACGTGCGCGGCACGCTCGGCGAGCTCGCGGCGCGCTTCGCCCAGGCCGCACCGCGCGGCGAGTGCACGCTCGTCGTCGAGGGCGGGCGCGCGGCGGCGCCGGCGATCGACATCGAGGCCGAGCTGCGCCGGCTGCTCGCCGAGGGGCTCGGCCCGCGCGACGCCGCGGCGCGGCTCGTGATCGCGACCGGCAAGCCGCGGCGCGAGCTCTACCAGCTCGCGCTGTCGCTGCGAGGCAAGGCATGAGCGACCAGCTGGTGCTCGCGTGCGAGCGGCGCACGCTGCCGTGCGGGCTCGACGTGATCGTCCACCGCGACGACACGTCGCCGCAGGTGTGCACGAGCGTGTGGTACCGCGCCGGCTCGAGCGACGAGCGGCCGGGGCGCACCGGCTTCGCGCACCTGTTCGAGCACGTGTTCAAGAACTCGGCGCACCTGCCGATGCACCACTACGAGCTGTTGCGCCGGGCCGGCGCGAGCGACGCGAACGCGTCGACCGGCCCGGACCGAACCGCGTACCACGAGGTCGTCCCGGCGCACGAGCTGCCGCTCGCGCTGTGGCTCGAGAGCGATCGCATGGGTTACCTGCTGCCGGGCCTGACGACCGACCGGTTCGCGCAGCAGCAGGCGGTCGTGCGCGCCGAGCGCACGCGGCGCTACGAGTCGGTGCCGTACGGGCCGGACCAGTTCGCGGTCGCGCTCGCGCTGTATCCCGAGGGTCACCCGCAGCGCCACCTGACGATCGGCCTCCACGAGCACATCCAGGCGGCGACGCTCGCCGACGCGGTCGCGTGGTATCGCACGTGGTACGTGCCCGCGAACGCGACGCTCGTCGTCGCCGGCGACGTCGACTCTAACGTGTGGGATCGGATCGAGCACTACTTCGGCTCGTTCCCGGCGTCGGCGCGGCCGCCGCGGCGGAGCGTCCCGGCGCCGACGCTCGCGAGCGCCGTCACCGCGCGCGTCGAGGACCGGTTCGCCGCGCTGCCCCGCGTCCACCGCGCGTGGCACGGCCCGCCCGCGTTCGCCGCCGACGAGCCCGAGCTCGATCTGATCGCCGCGGCGTGGGCGGCGGTCGGCACCGGGCGGCTGTGGCGGCGGCTCGTCTACGAGACCGAGCTCGCGCAGCGCGTGTCGGCGTGGACGCAGAACGGCCGGCTCGGCGGCGAGCTGCACGTCACCGTCGATCTGAAGACCGGTTCGGATCCGGCGGCGGCGCGCGCGATCCTCGACGAGGAGTGCGCGCGCGTGCCCGAGCCGGCGGCGCTCGCGCGCGCGTACACGCGGCGCGAGGCGGGCGCGGTGTGGGCGCTGGTGTCGCTGTCGCGGCGCATCGCGATGCTCCAGCGCTACGCGCTCTACACCGGCGAGCCCGATGGCCTGACCGCCGACCTCGCGCGCTACCGCGCGGTCACGCCGGACTCGGCGGCCGCCGCGCTCGCGCGCTGGATCCACCGCGATCGCTACGTCGAGGTCGAGACCGTGCCGGTCACGGGCCAGGCGTTGGCTGTCGCTCGATCCTGAGATCCTTCTCGATCCCGGGCGTCATGTGGATCTCGTTCTTGTCGTCGACCCACACCGCGTCGAAGTCGCCCAGCTTCTCGCGCTGGATGACGGCCGTGCCCAGCTTCCAGCCGTCGATGAACATCACCTTGCTCCACGCGTCGGCCGTGAACGCGTCCTTCGCGCGGATCGTCACCGACCGCGACGCGTGCGCCGGCTGACCGGTGCGCGGGTCGAGGATGTGGTGGTAGCGCACGCCGTTCTTGACGAACCCGCGCTCGTAGTCGCCGCTCGTCGAGAACGAGTGGTTCTCGATCGGCGCGGTCGCGAACAGCGAGTCGCGCGGCCCGCGCGGATCGCGGATGCCGACGATCCACGGCATGTCGCCCTTCTTGCCGGAGATGTACATGTCGCCGCCGGCCTGCACCATGAAGTCGGTGAACCCGGCCTTGCGGATGATGTCGACGCACTTGTCGACGGCGTAGCCCTTCGCGATCCCGCCGAGCGTGATCGCCATGCCCTTGCGGCGCAGGAACACCGTCTTCTTCTTCTTGTCGACGATGACGTCGTGCCAGTTGACGAGCTGCTTGCGCTTCTGGACGTCGGCCGGATCGGGCAGCGTGCCGTCCATGTCCTCGTCGAACTTCCACATCCCCTTGAACGCGCCGACGGTGACGTCGAACACGCCGCCCGAGCGCCTCGACACGTCGAGCGCGCGCTCGATCACGGCGAGCGTCTCGTCGGACACGACGACCGGATGGACGCCGGCGGCCACGTTGATCTGGCCGATCTCGGAGTCGTTGGTGAAGTTCGTCATCACCTTGTCGAGCCGCTTCATCTCGGCGAACACGTCGCCGGCGGTCTTCGCGGCCTCGACCTGCCTGTCGGTCCAGAACCAGACCGTCACCCACGTCCCCATCGCCTTGTCGGTGTAGTTCAGCTTGCCGGGGGCGGCGGAGGCCGTCGCGGCGAGCAGGCACAGCAAGGCGAGCGATTTCATGGTTACAGCATGTGAATGATACGCAGGACGATCAGCAGGCCGCCGACGCCGAGCGAGCCGATCACGGCCCCGACCGACAGCGCGAGCGTGGTCTGGGTCTCCTGCTGGATCCCCTTCCACATCCCGTAACACGCGGGGATCGCGCCGAGCGCGGCGACGACGCCGCCGGGGATCGAGCCGTGCGCGATCCCGCCGCTCATCGCCGCGATCACCACTCCGATCACCATCAACCCGAGCGCCGCGAGCGCGGGCGTCTTGGAATCAGGCACAGGGTTCGCCATGCCTCGAAGCTAGCAGACTAGCTCTCGGAGTACATCCGCAACTGCTCCCGCACGACGTCGTCGGTGAGGGCCTTCTGTGCCGGCTCGAGCAGGCAGTCTGCCAGCACGAGCATCATGTCCTCGACCTTGCGGTCGGCGACGAGCTTTGCGAGCAGCGTCTTGGCGTCGCGGCTGTCGTCTCCTGCCAGGAGCTCCCTCACCTTCGCCACCGTCAGCTCACCCTGGAAGTCGATGATCAAGTGCTGTCGGAGGTAGTCGATCAGGCGATTCACGATGGCGGAGATAACGCACCTCGCGGTGCAGCGCAACGGAGCGCTTGAATGAACTGGCGAGTTGCCCGACGATGAGAGGGCGATGCCCCGCGTCCTGCTCACGGGTTTCTGCGCGGTGCCGGGGCCTCGCCGCGCGGGCGTGCAGATGCGGCACGTCATCCGTTCGCTGACCGCGATGCACACCGTGGACTTGCTGGTCGTCCGGGAGGGCGAGCAGGCATACGTGGAACGCCAAGGATCGGTCCGCGTGCTGCGCGTGCCGACCCACGAGGCCGACCTGCGGTCGCAGATCCAGTCGTTCCAGCGCGCGCTCAAGCGCCAGCTCGACGGCGCCGACTACGACGTCGTCCACTGCCGCGACTCGTGGAGCGGCCTGCCGGTGCTCGAGGCGCGGTCGCGGCTCGGCTACGCGGTCGTCTACGATCTCACGCGCGCCCCGCTCGGCGAGAGCGCGCTCGATCCCGAGCTCGACGCGCAGTACGGCCGCGACGAGGAGGCCTGCCTGCTCGCCGCCGATCTCGTGCTCGCGCCGACTCCGGCCGCGGTCAAGGCGCTGCAGGGCCGCGGCCGGCCCGAGCGCGTCGTGCTGTCGCCGCCCGGCGTCGACGTCGATCGGTTCGACTGGGAGGACGCGCCGGTGGCGTCGCCCGCGAAGATCCTCTACACGGGGTCGATCGACCCAGGCCGCGGCGTGCGCGTGCTGATCCGCGCGATGGCCTCGATCGTCCGCGAGGTCGACGCGCGGCTCGTGCTCGCCGGCCCGGTCGTCACCCCGAAGTTCGAGGCGGCGCTGCGCGACGGGATCCGCGAGCTCAAGCTCGAGGGCAAGGTCGAGCTGCTCGGCCCCGTCGATCACGAGCAGCTGCCGAGCCTGCTCGCGACCGCGACGGTGTGCGTCGTGCCGTCGGCGTCGGACCTGACGCCGAACCCGACGGTCGTCTACCCGACGAAGATCCTCGAGTACATGGCGTGCCGCCGCGCGATCGTCGCGCCGCGCCGCGAGACCGTGCAGCTCGTCGTCGAGAACGCGCGCGAGGCGCTGCTGTTCGAGCCCGGCGATCCGATCGATCTCGCGCGCAAGGTGCTGCGCCTGCTCGGCGAGCCGGTGCTGCGCGCGCGGCTCGCCCAGGCCGCGTACGAGCGCGTGCGGCGCGACTTCACCGCGAGCGGCGCGCGGCGCGCGCTGCGCAAGGCCTACGATCTGATCGCGCAGCGGTTCGGCCACCTCGACTCGCACGCGACCGACGACGAGTCGCCGAAGATCGAGATCCTCGCCGACGACGAGTTCGAGGCGACCGTGTTCGAGGAGGCCCCGCAGGCGCCCGCCGTCGACACCGCGCTGACGCGGATCGGCGGCGAGGAGCTCGCCGAGGCGCTCTCCGAGATGGACGCGACGGGCCACACGAGCTCCGAGCAGGTCGCGGGGGGGCCGGCGCC
>JBLMXA010000193.1:0-8274 GCA_050257515.1 Acidobacteriota bacterium
CCGACGGCTACGTCGGCGGCGAGCGCCAGATCCTCGAGGTGCTGCTCAGGAAGCTGCCGAGATCGTGCCGGCTGCACGTGCTCGGCGTCGGCTCGGCGGTCAACCGCTCGCTCGCGACCGCGCTCGCGCGCGCCGGCCGCGGCGTCGAGGTGATCGTCGGCGTCGACGAGGACGCCGAGCGCGGCGCGAAGCGCCTGCTCGATCGCACGCGCATGCCGATCGTGACGAACCTCGAGCTCGCCGGCAGCGCGCTCGTGCGCCACGCGCCGGAGCAGCTGCCCGACGTGTTCGAGGGCGCGCCGCTCGTCGCGGCGGTCGAGCTGCGGCCCGACGGCGGCGAGCTCGTCGTGCGCGGCCAGCTCGCGCGCGACACGTGGGAGCAGCGGATCCGCGTGCCGGCGCGCGCGGCCGGCGAGGGCAACCAGGCGATCGTGGCGCTGTACGGCCGCGAGCGCGTCGCCGACGTCGAGGCGCACGGCATGTTCGACACCGTCGACGGCGAGATCGAGGATCTCGGCCTCGAGTTCCAGATCGCGACGCGGATGACGTCGTGGATCGCGATCGACGAGTCGCGCATCGTGAAGGGCCCGACGCGCGAGCAGGTGATCCCGCAGGAGCTGCCGTACGGCACGTCGGCGAAGGCGTTCGGCCTGCGCGCGCCGGCTCGCGTGCAGATGGACGTGGGCGAGGCGATGCTGTCGCACGACGCGGAGCTCGACTTCGCCGAGGAGGCGCCGACCGGCGAGGCGCTCGCGCAGGAGGCGTTCGCCGACGAGCTCGCCGGCTTCAGCGACATCCTCGAGGCGCGCGCGCCGAGCGCTCCGCAGACGCGGTCGCGGTCGAGCGTGGTGCTCGGCGGCGGGCCAAGTGGCGGCGCGCCGCGGCGGCTGCCGTCGGAGGCGCCCGCGCCCCCGCCGGCGTCGCCCGCGCCCCCGCCGGCGTCGCCCGCGCCACAGCGGCTGCAGGAGGAGGCGAAGGTCGCGCCGGCGCCGCTGCCCGAGCCGATGCCGGCCAAACCTCTGCCGGTGACGCGCGCGCGCACGCCGTGGTGGCTCGCGCTGGTCGTGCTCGCGATCCTGGCCGCGCTGATCGCGTGGTGGCTGCTCGCATGACCGACCTCGACGTCCACCTGTCGGCGATCGTCGCCGGTGACGCCGGCGCGTTCGCGCGCTGGCTCGCCGGCAGCGAGCCGCCGATCCGCGACTCGCTGCGCTCGTTCGCGGCGGTGGTGGACGTCGAGTCCGTGCTGCAGGAGGCGCTGCTGCGCGTGTGGCAGGTCGCCGGGCGGTTCGAGCCCGACGGCCGGCCGAACGGCCTGTTGCGCTTCGCGATCCGGATCGCGCGGAACCTCGCGATCAGCGAGCTGCGCCGCACGCGCACGGCGCCGGCCGCTCCCGACGATCTCGACGCGTTGCTCGCCGCGGCCGAGCCGCGCGCGCCCGATCCGATGCTGCGCGCGAAGATCGTCGACTGCCGCGACAAGCTGCCGCCGAAGCCGCGGCAGGTGCTCGATCGCCGGCTCGCGAACGCCGGCGCCGCTGACGACGCCGAGCTCGCCGACGCGCTCGGCATGCGCCTCAACACGTTCCTGCAGAACTTCACGCGCGCGCGCCAGCTGCTCGCCGACTGCTTGCGCAAGCACGGCATCGCGATCGACCAGGAGCTCGCATGACCCCGGAAGAACAGCAGCTGCTGATCGAGCAGGTCGCCGGCGCCTACCGGCCCGAGGCCGGCGACGAGCTCGCGTACCACAAGGCCTGGCACGACCTCGACGCCGACGGCCGCCGCCGGGCGTTCGAGCTCGCGCGCTCGCTGCGCACGCTCGAGGCCGCGCTCGACCCCGACGGCCTGTCGACGACCGCGCGCGCGGTGCTCGCGCGGATCCGGCGCTAGTGCTACTGTCGGTCACTGAGCTGAACCGGTCGTTCTCGTACTCGTACTCGTGCTCGTACTCGATCCGGGACGCAACCCGACAGCCGGGCGTCGATCGCCCAGGCATCCCGGGTTTGCCTCCGAATCGCTCCTCGAACAGCCGAGCACGAGTACGAGTACGAGTACGAATTACGAGTACGACGAACGGACGCGCCGCGAAGTGACCGGCGTCAGCGCTAGTGCCGCGCGGGAACAAGATCGGCCGCCAACGCGCCATGCAGCGCCTTGGCGGCACGTCCGCCGTGCATGCTAGTGCTTGGTCGGTTTGGCCGCGGCGTCTGGCGAGTCGTGCAGGTTGACGTCGATCGTCATGTGGATCGGCTCGACCTTGACGGGCTCGACCTTGAACGCCTGACCACAGGCGGCGAGCAACCACAGCACGAGCACACGCTTCATGACGATCTCCACACGCGAGGGATGAGGCGCTGCGCGACGTCGCGGGCACCGTGCAGGTTGACGACCAGATCGAGCTGCTGAGGAATCGCCGCGCCGTGCCCGCGGATCGCGAGGCGGATGTCGGGATCGCTGCCGCGCGGCGCGAGATCGATCGCGAGCTGCGCGTACGCGAAGTCGGCGAGCGTGCCGGCGAGCCGGTGCTTCAGCCCGTCGCCGTCGGGCAGCCAGCTCGTGTCGGTGACGCGGATGCGCCCGGGGGCGCGCGCGCAAAACGTGCCGGCGCGCAGCGACGCGCCATCGCGATCGATGCGGATCGCGAGCTCGCCGTCGAGCGTGCCGGTCGCCTGCAGCTGGGCGGGCAGCACGCGCGCGAGCGCCAGGCCGCGGACGTGGAACGCCAGCTCGGTCGGCCGGCCGAGCGCGACGGTCACCGGATCGAGCGTCACCTCGGCGCCGAGCACGTTCGCGACGAACGAGTCGAGGCGGTGCGCGCGCAGGTTCGCGTGCGCGGTGAACGGCACGGCGATGCCGGCGGCGTGCAGCGAGCCGCGCGCGGTCAGGCTCGCGAGCGAGCCGCGCGCGATGACCTCGAGCCGCGCCGAGCCGAGGACGATCCGCGCGGTGACGTCGATCGCCGGCGAGATCGTGCCGTCGACGACCGCGCGCGCGCTGCCCAGCGCGAGCGAGACGTGGCGCAGCCGCACGGTCGCGCTGGCGGCCGCCGGTGCTGCGACGAGCGCGACGCAGACAAGGATCGAGCACGGCACCCTCACGGACTCTCCACCGTAGCCGCTCCTCGCCGATCGGCCAGTGAAGAAATTTCGTCTCGGGCTACACTACCGGACGTGTCGAGGCTCGAATGGATCGCGCTCGTTGGAATCACCACGGTGCTCGCGCTCGTCCGCGTCCTCCCCGCGCATCCGCCGCGCCGCGTCGCGATCCGGGTCGACTGCCAGCATGCCGACGCGTGCGCGCTCGCGGAATCGCTCGCGAGTGACGTGTGGAGCGAGGACCGTGGCCCGGGCCTGCCGCTCGACGTCGTCGTCTCCGACGACCGGCTCGCGCGGCTCGTCGCCGCGGGCGTCACCTACGAGATCCTCGTACCCGACATCGATGCCGCCGCGCGCGCCGAGCACGCGCGGATCTCCGTCGCGCACGCGGGCGACTGGTTCGCCGAGTACCACGACTACCGGGCGATCACCGAGCACCTGCACGAGCTCGCCGCGCTCGCGCCCGACCGCGCCCGCGTCGAGCCGATCGGCAGCTCGCTCGACAGCCGCACGATCTGGGCGCTCCACATCGGCCGCCGCGGCGGCACGCCGATGCTGGTCGACGGCACCCAGCACGCGCGCGAGTGGATCGCGGCGGCGGTCTCGACGTGCGTCGCCGACCGGCTCGTGCGCGACTACGACCGCGATCCGCAGATCCGCGACTTCGTCGACCACACCGACCTGTGGGTCGTGCCGGTCGTCAACCCCGACGGCTACCAGTACTCGTGGAGCGCCGATCGCTACTGGCGCAAGAACCGCCGCGGCGGCCACGGCGTCGATCTCAACCGCAACTTCTCGGTCGCGTGGGGCGGCGATGGCTCGAGCCGGTTCAAGAGCTCGCAGGTGTATCGCGGCGAGCGCCCGTTCTCGGAGCCGGAGACCGCGGCGCTGCGCGACCTCGCGCTGCGCGAGCACGTGAAGCTGCACGTCGACTTCCACGCGTACGGGCAGCTCCTGCTGTACCCGTGGGGCTACACCGCGACGCCGACGAAGGACGCCGCGCGATTCGCCGCGATCGGCGATCGCGTCGCGTCGGCGCTGTTCGCGCCGCACGAGACGCGCTACCGGCTGATGAGCGCGGTCGAGCTGTACCCGGCGTCGGGGACCGCGAGCGACTGGATGTACGGCGAGGCCGGCGCGCTGTCGTACACGATCGAGCTGCGCCCCCGCGGCGGCAGCGGGTTCGTGCTGCCGCCCGAGCAGATCCGCCCGACGTGCGACGAGGGGCTCGCCGCCGTGCTCGCGCTGCGCGGCGCGGAGAACCCCTAGCCGCTAGCGGGTCGCCTTCTTCGCGGACCGCTTCGCGCGCGCCTCGTTGACGCGAGCCTTCGCGCGGTACTTCATGCGCGCCGCCGCGTTCTCGATGTCGCCCTTCTTCTCCTCGACCGCACCCTGAGTCTCGCGCAGCTTGTCGCCGGTCATCCGGCCCTCCGCGCGCTTCGCCTTGCCTTTGAGCTTGTCGGTGATACCGCCCATGTGTGTCTCCTTTTCTGAGACACACCGCGTGCACGCTGCATGCCTACGGCGTGACCACGAGCTGTGGCCGCGCCGTGACCGTCGCGTTGTCGCGGCTGGCAAACTGCACGAAGGTGTTCGTCGGCGGCTGGCTCTGCATCACGAGCTCGACGCCGTCGTTGGCGGTGCCGGTCAGCCACTCGTTGACCATCGCCGTGATGTCCCACTGCGTGGTGCCGAGGACGCCGGGCGTCACCGTCGCGGTCGCATACACGGTCGACGCGTACGTGCCACCGGCCCAGCTGGTCGTCGCGGTCGCGCTGGTCCACGTCGCGTCGGCCTCGCTCCACGCCTGCGTCACGCGGTGCACGTCGAGCGCGAACGCCGTCGAGCCCGTGCCGGCGTACTGATCGAGGACGAGCAACGCCTGCGTCACGGGAGGGGCCGGCAGCGCCGACAGATCGAACTGCAGCAGCGGCAACAGGTTTGCGCCGCTGTTCGAGCGGCCGGCGCGCAGGTCGACGTCGCTGCCGTGGATCGCGGTCGGCACGCCCTGCAGGTACGTGTCGGCGATGACGACGGTCGTTCCCGGTGCCGCATCTGCAGGCGCGCCGCTCGGACCATCGCTCGTGCCGCTGCCTCCGGGCGCGTCGTCGGTCCCGGCGCTGTCGCCCGGCGTGGCGCCATCGCTCGCGCGCTGGGTCGGATCGAACCCCATCCGGCCGCAGGCGGCGGTGGCGGCGACGACAAACCACATCGCGAGCCTCGCCACCCACCCACGCTACCAGCCGGGGGTGGTCCGAGAAAACGCGACGTCTCCCCACATCGGGTAACCCGATGGCAATCCTCAGGTGCGGAGGTGGTGTCCGCCATCGACCTCGACGACGCTGCCGGTGATGAACCCGTTGGTCGCGACCATCACGGCGGCCGCGGCGACGTCGGCGGGCGTGCCGACGCGACGCGCGGGGAGCGTCTGCGCGGCGTGCGCGAACACCTGCTGCTTCATCTCCGGCGGCACCGCATCCCACCACGGCGTATCGATGATGCCGGGCGACACCGTGTTGACGCGGATCGGCGCGAGCTCGAGCGCGAGCGTGCGCGCCGCCGCCTCGAGGCCGCCGTTGATCGCGGCGAGCCCGGCCGTGCCCGGCACCGCGGCGCGCGCCGACGCCGCCGACACGAACGTGATCGAGCCCGTCTCGGCGAGCGTCGCGAGCGCGGCCTGCGCGACGTTGAGCTGCGCGAACAGCTTGGCCTCCATGCCGGAGCGCACGTCATCGAGCGCGAGCTTGCGGAAAGGGCCGCCGCCCTTGCCGCCCGACAGGCAGATCACGAGGTGATCGAAGCGACCGAGCGCGGCGAACAGCGCGTCGACGCTCACGCGATCGCGCCCGTCGGCGGCCTTCACGACCACATCACCCGCGATCCGCGCGCGTGCCGCCGCGAGCTTGCCCGCGTCGCGGCCGACGATCGCGACGCGATGTCCCGCCGCCGCGAGCTGCCGTGCGACCTCCTCGCCGATCCCCGAGCTGCCACCGAACACGACCGAGAGCTTCGCCATGGCGACTTGTACCACGTGACCCCGCGGTCACTTCGACGGGGTGGTCTCGGCCTCCTCGATCGAGTGCGACTTCGTCAGCGTGCGGTCCCGTCTCGCCATCTCGACGAGCTTGCTGTAGTAGCGGTGGAGCTGCGCGATCTCCTCCTCGTCGAGGTCCTCGACGTCGATCAGCCGGTTGCTCGCGCCCTTCATCGCCGCGACCAGCTCGTTCAGCTTCATGTGGATCGCGCGCGAGTCCTTGTTCTGCGTGCGCTGGATGAGGAACACCATCAGGAACGTGACGATCGTCGTGCCGGTATTGATCACGAGCTGCCACGTGTCGGAGTAGTGGAACACCGGGCCGGTCGCGAGCCACACGACCACCACCAGCAGGGCGAGCGTGAACGCGCTCGCGCTGCCCGCCCACTGCGTCGCTCGCGCCGAGAGCCGCTCGAGAGGGTGCGTGCCCATAGTGCGGTATAGCAGCGGCATGGGCCCGACCAGCGACGTTCGCAAGGTGCACGCCGGCGATGTGCGTCCGCTCGCCACTGTGCTCGCGCGCGCGCTCGACGCCGATCCCATCTTCGTCGCGCTGTTCCCCGATGCTCCGCGGCGGAGCCGCACACTGGCCCGGTTGTTCCGCGAGTGGATCCGCGTGCTTCACCTGCCGCACGAGGCGTCGTGGACGACCGACGACCTCGCAGGCGGCGCGCTGTGGTCGCCGCCGGGCGCGTGGAAGATCGGCGTGTGGGACGAGCTGCGCATGGCGCCGCGGCTCGCCGGTGCGCTCGGCGCTCGCGCGATCGCGTCGCTGCGCGTGCTCGCGGCGGTCGAGGCGCGCCACCCCGCGGGGCCGCCACATCATTACCTGCGCCTGCTCGGCTGCGATCCGGCGCGGCAAGGGCAGGGCATCGGCTCGCGGCTGCTGCGGCCGATGCTCGACGCGTGCGACGCGCGCCGCGAGCCCGCGTTCCTCGAGTCGTCCAACGAGCAGAACCATCCGTTCTACCGCCGGCACGGTTTCGAGACGATCGAGGTGATCGAGACGCACCTCGGGCCGCGCGTGTGGCTGATGTGGCGCGACCCGCGGTGACGACTCGGGGTACGATGACGGCGTGACCGTGCTCAGGGTGGCGCTGGTGTGCGTGCTCGCCGCGGCGTGCGTGCACTCGAGCGAGGTCGTGTGCTCCGACGGCCGGATCTGCCCGCCCGGCAACACGTGCGACGAAGCGAACCACCGCTGCCTGTCGCCGGAGCAGGTCGCCGCGTGCAGCGGCCGCGCCGAGGGCGATGCGTGCACGCTCGCCGCGATCGACGGCGTGTGCAAGGCCGGCGTGTGCGAGCCGCTCGTCTGCGGCGACGGCGTGCGCACCGGCACCGAGCTGTGCGACGGCGCCGACCTCGGCAACGCCGATTGCACCGCGGCCGGCTTCTACGACAAGCCGGGCCTCGCGTGCACGGCGTTCTGCACGTTCGACACCTCGATGTGCACCGGCAAGTGCGGCGACGGCATCGTCAACGGCCCCGAGCTGTGCGACGGCGCGCCGCCCGAGGCGTCGTGCTTCGACGAGGGCTTCGACGCCGGCGCGCTCGCGTGCAGCGCGGGGTGCGGCGCGTCGTTTGTCGGCTGCGCGCGGTTCGGCTGGCGGCCCGAGCTGACCGGCGTGTCGAACCAGGCGGGCCTCGCCGGGCTCGCCGCGAGCGATCTGTGGACGGCGGGCGAGAACGGCACGGACGGAGTCGTCGGCCACTTCGACGGCGGCGCCTGGACGATCGCGACGACGGTGCCGGGGCAGGCGGTGCTCGCGGTCGCCGAGGCCGCGCCCGGCGACGTGTGGGCGGTCGCGTCCGGCGGCATCGTGCTTCACCTCGCGGCCGGCCAGTGGACCACCGTGACGTCCGCGCCGACCGCGACGTACAAGGACGTGTCGATCGCGGGCACGCTCGTCGCGATCGCGACGAGCGACGCCGGCGTGCTCGCGTGGGACGGTACGGCGTGGCAGACCGTCGGCACGCTCGCGAGCGCGCTGACGTTCGTGCGCGGGACGGGCGCGCAGGATCTGTGGGCGGTGCAGGGCGATGGCACGCTGCAGCACTGGGACGGCGCGAGCTGGACGCCGGCGGGTCCGGCGAACGTGCTCGTCCGCCGGATCGGGGTGCTGTCGGCGACCGACGTGTGGG
>JBLMXA010000194.1:0-2827 GCA_050257515.1 Acidobacteriota bacterium
GACGCCCAGCAGGACGGCGCCGCGAAGAAGCTGACCGAGCTGGCGACCGCGTGGCAGAAGGTCGACCGGCCATACCAGGCCGCCGACTGCCTCGAGCGCGTGCTCGTGATCGAGCCCAAGAACGACGCCGCGTTCGAGGCGCTCGAGGTGTTCTATCGCGCGACGCAGGAGTGGCCGGTGCTGATCGATCTGATCGGCCGCCGCGCCGTCCAGGTCGACAGCGACAAGGAGCGCGCCGAGCTGTTCCGCGAGATGGCGGTGATCTACGAGCGCGAGCTCCACGACGACGCCGCCGCGCTCGACGCGTACCAGGAAGCCGACCGGGCCGAGAAGAACCACCCCGAGGCGGTCGCTGGGCTCGCACGGCTCGCGGTGCGGGTCTCCGGCATTCCCGAGGACGAGGCGCTCGCCGCGCTCGAGCGCTCCGCGACCGTGATCGGCGATCCGAAGGAGCGTGCGCGCCAGCTGACGCGCGCCGCCGAGCTCGCGAAGCTGACCAGCTGGGACAAGGCGCAGGCCCTCTACGAGCGCGCGCTCAAGGACGATCCGGCGTACGTCACCGCGGTCGACGGCTACATCGGCCTGCTCCGCGACCGCGGCTCGCTCGCCGACGCGGTCACCGTGCTCATCAACTCCGCCGAGCGCGTCAGCTCCGAGCGCGCGCGCTGGCTCGCCGACGCGGGCGACTACTGCGTCGCGCTCGGCGACACCGACTGGGCGAAGCAGCTCTACCGCGACGCCCGTGCGGCCGACCGCGGCAACCTGCGCGCCGCCGCGGCGCTCGTCGAGCTGTGCGCCGACTCCGGTGACCTCGCCGAGCTCGCGCCGATCCTCGACGAGCTGTGCCGCAAGACGGAGGACCCGGTGCGCCTCCGCGGCTACCTGCTCCAGCGCAGCAAGGTCGCCGCGCAGCTCGGTGACCAGACCGGCGCGCGGATCGCGCTCTCGCGCGCGGTCGAGCTCAACCCCGACGACTTCCTGCCGCGGCGCGAGCTCGCCGACATGCTGTTCGCCGCGCAGCAGTGGCTCAAGGCGCGCCCGCTGTACGAGGGCATGCTGATCGACGAGGATCTGCTACCGCCGGGCACCGCGCCGGACCTGCACTACCGCGTCGCGCGCTGCGCGAAGGAGCTCGGCGATCTCGAGGCGGCGAAGAAGCACTCGGGGATCACGCTCGCGCTCGAGCCCGAGCACCGCGACGCGCTGCTGCTCCACGCCGAGCTCGCGACCGACGATCCGGCGGCGCAGCTCGCCGCGACCTACCTCGCCCCGCCGGAGGAGCGCGCGACCCGGTTCGCGGCGCTCGGCGATCGCTACAGCGAGCTCGGCGACCGCGCCGCCGCGCGCGAGATGTACCGCGAGGCGATCACGTACCGCCCCGGCGACCACCTGCTGCTGACGAAGTTCCTCGAGCTGGTCGCCGAGGACGGCGACTGGTCGTACTCGCTCGACGTCGTCCAGAAGCTGATCGACACCGAGCAGGACCCGCGCGTGCGCGCACGCTACCGCCACCTCGCCGCCCAGATCGCGCGCGACGAGCTCGACGACCCCGAGCGTGCGAAGGAGCTGATGACGCACGCGCTCGAGGAGGATCCACTCGCGTTCGCGATCGCCGACGAGCTCGAGCAGCTGCTGCGCAAGGACGATCTCCCGGCGTTCTACGCGCGCCGCCTCGAGCACCTGCGCAGCCAGCCCGACGTCGGCCGCGCCGGCGAGCACCTGCGCCTGTGGGACAAGCTCGCGGCGCTGTCGCTCGAGGTCGGCCGCGTCGACGACGCGATCGCCGCGCGCGAGGTCGCCCGCACGCTCGCGCCCCACGACCACGACCGCCTCGTGCGGCTCGCCGACCTCGCGTACGCGACCGGCAGCCACGACAAGGAGGCGATCGCGACCCATCACCAGCTGCTGCGCACCAAGCGCACGCGCACCGAGTCGTACATCGCGCTGCGATCGCTGTACGAGCGCACGGGCCACACCGAGAAGGCGCGCGCGGTCGACGAGGCGCTCGCCGTGCTCGATCGCGAGCTGCTCAAGGGCGGCCTCGACGCGCTCGTCGACGGGCGGCCGGCGCCGAACGTCCCGCCGGCACGGCCGATGACCAACGACGAGTGGCTCGCGCTCGCGCGGATCGACGTCGACCTCCAGCTCTCGGCGCTGTTCGCGGTCGTCGCGCCGCCGTTCGCCGTCGAGCGCGCGCGCATGCGGCCCCCGCTCGCCGCGCCGAGCAAGGAATCACCCGTGCCCGACCACCTCGGGCCGGTGCTCGCTCGCGTGCTCGCCGCGTTCGGCATCCCGCGCCCGCCGGTCTACGTCGACAAGGATCAACCGGGCGCCTGGAAGGTCGTGCTGCGCACGCGCGCCGGCACGCTCGCGCCGGTGCTGCTGATCGGCCGCGCCGCCCTCGACAGCAAGGCCGACGAGCACGAGCAGGCGTTCCGCCTCGCACGCGAGCTCGCCGACCTGCGCACCGACCGCATGGCCCGCCTGCTGTGCCCGCGCGCCGGCGAGCTGGCCCAGATCATCGAGCTCGCGATCGGCGGCGGCACCACGGCCGCCCGCTGGCTGACCCAGGCGCTGCACGCGGTCGAGCAGGACCAGGTCAAGATGCTCGGCGACCGCATCCGCGAGCGCGCGCTCCACCCGATGTCCGCCGCCGCCGGCTGGCTGTCGGCGACCGAGCGCGCCGCCGATCGCATCGGGCTGGTGGTCGCCGGCGATCTGCCGACGTGCGCGCGCATCGTCGAGCGCGAGGCCCCCGACCGCGTCGACGACCTCGTGTGGGCATCGGTCACGGAGGAGATGCTGGCGATCCGCGGGCGCCTCGAAG
>JBLMXA010000195.1:0-12081 GCA_050257515.1 Acidobacteriota bacterium
CCGCCTCGCAAGCAGGGCAGGGCTGCGCGTTCGAGCTGCGGCTCGTCACCAAGCCATGAGATAATCGCGGCCATGAAGCGGTGGTTGTTGCTGGTGAGCTTGATCACGGCGTGCGGGAAGGTGGCGTCGAAGACGCCGGACGCGGCGATCGGCAGCGATGCGAAGCCGGTCGACGGCCCATCGATCGACGCGGCGACGATCTGCGATCCGACGGGCACGTTCGACGCGCCGGTGCCGCTGACCGGCTACGCGACCGCCCTCGCCGAGGGCACGACGCGGTTGTCGCCCGACGAGCTGACGATGTACATCTCGGGGCGCTTCCAGGGTGAGCCGGCGACCGACGTCAACATCTACGTCGCGACGCGCGCGAGCAAGACCGACAACTTCGGCAGCCCGACCCAGCTCGCGAACATCAACTCGACCGCGAACGACTGGGATCCGACGGTGACGAGCGACGGCCGCATGATCGTGTACGGCACGACGCGCACGAGCGGCGATGCCACCGATCTCTACGTCGCGACGCGCACCAGCACCGCGGCCGACTTCGGCACGCCGGGCCTGCTCGCGAACGTCAACTCGCTCCCCGACGACGACGTCCAGCCGTTCATCACGGCCGATGGCCAGGAGCTGTGGTTCGCGTCCGGCCGCAGCGGCGGTGCCGGCGGCCACGACATCTATCGCTCGGCGATGTCCGGCGGCGCGTTCGGAGCACCGATCCGCGTCCCCGAGCTGAGCACCGCGAGTGACGAGTGGATGCCGATCCTCAGCGCCGACAAGCTGACGATCTACTTCGGAACGAACGCCGCGGGCACCAACACGAAGGGCAGCATCGACATCTGGACCTCGCATCGCGCGACGGTCACCGATGCGTGGCCGACGCCAGCGCCCGTGCCCGAGCTCAACAGCACCGGCATCGACACACCCGCGTGGCTGTCGGCCGACAACTGCCGGCTCTACTTCTGGTCGACGGGCGCGGATCCGATCGGCAACGTCTACGTCGCCGTCCGCCATCCTTAATTCTCGATCACGTACACCGGCCGGCCCGACAGCGGCACGCTCGCGGTCGTCGCCAGCGCAGTGCCGTCCATGTCGATCACCGCCGCCGGCGTGAACGGCATGGTCACGGTCGTCGCGGGCGCGTCGTCGTTCGTGCGCCAGACAACGACGACGCGCGAGCTGCCGCCGGTCAGCGCGTACGCGTGGGCGTCGGCGGGCGCGCCCGCGAGCTGCGCCGTGACGTCGTCGGTGACCGCGAGCTCGCCGCAGCGCGCGAGCAAGGTCGTCACCGCGGTCCACGCGAGCTTCGGCACCGGCGGGTCGCCGGCGCGGAACAGGCCGAACGAGTCCTCGGGCGGCACGACCGAGGGATCGTCGATCAGCGAGTAGAAGTAGACGCGCGTGACGCCGGCGCCGGCGAGCACGAGCGCCGAGCGCACGAGCCAGCGCGCCTGGCGCTCCTCGTCGACGTTCTGGTACGTCGGCCAGCCGATCTCGGTGACCCAGATCTCGCGCGCCGGATCGTCGCCCCAGTACGCGAGCGCGGCGCGCAGCTGCGCGATCGTGCGCGGCTCGGCGATCTCGCCGGTCGCGTCGTCGTCGAGCTCGGGCGGCGAGTGCGGTGGATAGATCGGGTACGGATGGACGGCGAGCACGTCGTACGCCTTGCCGAGGCCTCCGTGCGCGCGATACGCGAGCTGCAGGAACGTCTCGGCGTCGAGGTTGACCTCGGCGAGGCCGAACAGCCCGCCGAACACGACGCGCGCGCCGGGCTGCGCGCTGCGGATCTGCGCGGCCGCGTCGGCCAGCAGCGTGCCGTACTGGTCCGGCTGCTCGCGCGGCCGCCAGAAGTCGAACCCGACGTTCTCCTCGTTCCACACCTCGTAGGCGGGGAAGCCGAGCTCGTGCGCGGTGGCGCCGGCGTACGCCGCGAAGTCGGCGAGGTGGTCGGGAGGGTAGCGGTCGTTGTCGTGCGGCGCCTGGTTCGCCCACGGGTTGCCGTAATCGATGATCGGCAGCACCTCGACGCCGGCGCCCGCGTACGCGTCGGCCTCGGCGTGGAACCACGTGAAGTCGCGCGCGCCGCGCGCCGGCTCGCTGATCGACCACGTGACGTCGGCGCGCGCGTGGCGGATGCCGGCCTGCGCCAGCTGCGCGACCGCGAACGCGCGCAGCGTCGCATCGGCGGGCAGCTGGTACGAGATGCCGACGAGGTCGGACATCGTCGCGCTCCCCGGCGCGAATGTGGGCTCGGCGCCCGACACGTCGGCGACCGGCCCGGGCGGCGCGGAGCTGCCGCACGCCGCGAGCGCGACGATCGCGGCGACGGTCCTCACCGGTACGGTCCACTCGGCTCGGGGCCGACGAGCTCGCGCACCCATTCACCATCGACAGGAATCTGTGCGGCGCCGAGCGTGTAGAGCTCGGTGTATCCGCACGCGCGGCACACGACGGCCGACAACTTCCCGATCGCGGCGAACCGCGGGCCCCAGAATCCGTTCGCTGCGAGCACCTTCGCGATACGCAGGTCCTGGTACCCCGTCTCGTCGCTGTCGGGGACGGCCGCGATCACGAGGACGTGGTTGTGCTGGCACTTCGGGCAGACGTGATGCTGCAGCATACGGGGAGCATGCCCGATCACGCTGCCGGCAGCCGCTTCTGCAGATCCTCGAGCGCGCCGACCGGCAGCGCCGCGGTCTTGCCGCGCGCGATGTACGTCGCGAGGCCGTCGTGCATCTGGTCGCCGACCTTCGTGAAGTGGACCTTCATGTACGTCTCGAGATCGACCGGTGCGACGCGCGGCGCGATCCGCAGCAGCGCGCGAAACGCGAGCGGGCGCGCCGCGAGCTTCATCCCGAGCGGCGCGCGCAGCCCGCGCTCGTGCTCGACGACGCGCACCGCCTCGCGCGCGGCCCGCGCGCCGAGCTTCGCGAGCCCGTCACCGCGCATCCGCGAGAACGACCAGTCCGCGGCCTCGAGCGCGGCGACGAACGCGCCGAGGATCGCCGCCGGGAACGCGGCCGTGCGCGGCACGCTCTTCACGCGCTTCGCGGGCAGCCCGCCGGCGCGCAGCGCGCCGACGACGTCACCCGCGCGCTCGCCGGAGAACGGAGCCTTGCCGGGGAAGAACCAGTACGCCATGCCCGGCGCGGCGAACCGCGTCTCGCCGGGCATCGGCGCGTGGTAGCTGAGGAAGTTGATCGTGCCGTCGACGATCCGGGCCTCCGCGACGTGCTCGGCGACGAACGCGCGATCCTCGAGGCCGGGCTGCAGCACGACGATCGCGGCGTCGCCGGTCGCGCGTGCGAGCTCGGAAAACCACGTGCCGCCGCGCAACGCCGTCGACGACACCGTGATGTAGATCTGGTCCCACGCTCCCTGCGGCGCGGTGACGACGCCCGCGCCGTCGAGCCGCAGCGGCTCGCGTTTCGGCAGGCGGTACAGCGTGAAGCCGCGCCGGCACTCGTCCGCGTACTTGTCCTTGACGAGGAACGTGACGTCCGCGCCGCCCTTCGCGAGGTGGTAGCCGAACACCTGGCCGACCGCACCCGCCCCGACGATCAGGACGCTCGTCATCGACCTGCCGTGTGGCCGCTCCACGCCTCGTACTCGGCGATCCGCTTCGACAGGATCGCGAGGTCCTCGCCGGCGGACGCGCGCTCCTCGGCGGCGACGACGAGCAGGCCCATCGCCGCCTGCAGGAGGCGGCCGCCCGACAGCGGCAGGTTCGCGCCGCGCAGCGCGTACTCGCGGACCTCGCTGATGCGGAACGAGATCTGGCCGACCTGCAGGTACTCGTTCTTCATGTACACGACCTCGCTGCCGACGAGCAGCGCGTGCTCGAGCTCGCGCTTCGCCGCGGCCTCGCCCTTGCCCTCGGCCTGCGCGCGCATCCGGCGCTTCGCGTCCTCGTAGACCTCGGGCCGCGTGATCGGCGCGTCGCGCGTGTAGGGCGCGAGCTGGTCGGCGATGCCCTTCGCGGCCTCGGGGCCGTCGGCGACGTGCAGCGCGACCTCGAGATCGCCGAGCGCGAGCAGCAGGTCGCGGCTGCGCGCGCGGCGGCGCGCCTCGGAGAACCGCTCGTGCGCGAGATACGCCAGGCCGGCGCACGCGAACACGCCACCGGGCAGGATCGAGAAGCCGGCGGCGAGCGCGGTCGCGGTCGCGAGCCCCGACGCGACGAGCGGCGCGGTCGGCGAGCGGCCGATCAGCTCCACGCGATCGAGCAGCCGAGCGTCGAGGCGGATGATCGGGTTGCCCGGCGGCGCGATGACGAGCCACGGCGCGTCGACGCCGATGCCGGAGCGCGGCAGCAGGCGCGTGCGGTCGATCGACTGGCTGGTCGTCATCACTTCCATGATTCAGCCCAACTCGACCACACCCAGCTCGGAGAGGCGAGCGAACGCGAGCAGAGCTTCGGCCTCGCGCATGCTCGCCGAGCGGACGAGCGAGAGCAGGTCCCAGCGGCCGTCGACTCGCGCCGCGAGCTCGAGCTCGGGCTGCTGAAGGCCCATCGCCGGCGAAGGCTCCTTCAGCTTGCGCGGCACGCGGTGGCGCGCGAGCAGCTGCTTCGCGATCTCGGCGACGCGCGCGCGCTCGGCCTGCGCGAACGTCTTGCGCACCTCCTGATCGTGAGGATCCTGGTGCAGCGCCTGCGTCGCCATCGCGAGCGCGCCGGCGCGATCGCCGTGGCGCAGTCGGCCGCGCGCGCCGGCGGCGAGCTCGACCGCCGAGTTGGTACGCTCCCGCTGGCGTCGGTCGATCACGAGCTTGCCGGCCTGGACCAGCTCGACGAGCTTGTCGTAGGTCGCGAACCGCTCGGCCGAGAACGTCGCGGCGATGTCGGCGGCGGTGTGGCGATCGCCGGCGAGCGACCAGACCTTCTGGGGATCGATGAGCGCGTCGGGCTCGGCGGCCGGCGCGGTGGCCGCGGGCGGCACGTAGAACATCACGTCGTCGGCGCCGAGGATGCCCATGATCTCCTCCATCCGCTTGGCGCGGCGGCGGGCGACCGTCAGGCAGACCTCGATCGAGAGCTGGGCGTTGACGCCGGTGCCGGTCGGCTGGGTGCGCGGGACGACGTCGAACTGCCCGTCATGCCAGGTGATCACGTCGGTCACCGTCTCGCGGATCTTGGTCGCGAGAATATCTACCAGCTCGGCTTCGGTCATCACCCCGGACATGAGCAGGACCTTGCCCAGCGGCACGCCGGTCTCGGCGCGCGCCTCGAGCGCGTCGGCGAGCGCGCGCTCGGCGACCAGCCCCGAGCGCACGAGGATGACGCCGAGCTGCTCGTCGCGGCGGTTGCTGCTCGCCCACACGATGACGCCGTCCTCGACGACCAGGCTGCGCTCGAGCCCGCGGCGCTCGAACGCGATCGGCGCCGACAGCTTGCGGCGGTACGCCCACTCGAGGACGTCCTCCGCGGTCATCGTGCTCAGCGCGCCGCGGAGCGACATCCCTTTGAGCATAGCGGAATCTCCGGTACAGTGTCCCTGATGTCCGACGAGTCGAATCGTGGCGTCGTGATCGATCCGCGCGTGATGATCGCGGGGGGCGCGGTCGCGCTGGTCGGCGTCGTCATGCTCGGCGTGTTCCTGTGGATGGTGCCGAACGCGGCGGCGCGCGAGCGCAAGGCCGCGTGCGACGGCCTCCGGCCCGCCGGGCCCGCCGAGATGAAAAAGGATCACCCGCAGCTGTGCCCCGACGGCCGCTGCACGTATCCGATGCCGGCGCCCGACTTCACCGCCTACGACAACAACGGCAAGCCGGTGAAGCTGTCGGACCTGCGCGGCAAGGTCGTGCTCGTCAACTTCTGGGCGTCGTGGTGCGGCGTCTGCAAGACCGAGAAGCCGCAGCTGGACGCGATGGCCGAGGATCTCGCGAGCGACGACTTCAAGATCGTCGCGCTCGCGTCGGACCGCACGTGGAGCGACGTGATCGTCGCGCTCGTCGACGCGCTCGCGCCGAACGTGAAGGTCCCCGACAGTGGCGGCAAGGAAGTGCCGCTGGCGACCGCGCTGTCGCTCTACAACAGCGCGCTGCCGAACGGGCTGCCGTTCACGGTGTGGCTCGATCGTCCCGCCGGCGACGACAACATCGGCCAGATCGCGGCGTCGTGGGGCATCCACGCGGTGCCCGAGTCGGCGCTGATCGACCGGCACGGCAACATCGTCGCGTACTTCGTCAACAAGCGCGACTGGGAGTCCCCGGTCGCGGAGACCTGCCTGCGCTCGGTGATCGACGGACACTAGACGATGGCGCGGGTGATGGTGATCGACGACGAGCCCGACGTGGTGAGGCTCGTCGTCAAGGTGCTGTCGGGGCGCGGTCACGTCGTGCAGATCGCGCGCGACGGCACGAACGCGCTGTCGCGCGTCAAGCACGAGCCGCCCGACGTGATCCTGCTCGACAGCTACCTGCCGAAGATCGACGGCGCCGAGGTGTGCCGCCGGCTCAAGACCGACGCCGCGACGCGCGACATCCCGGTCGTCATGATGACGTCCGAGTACATCGACATCTACGACGTCCATGCCGAGGGCGGCCCCGACGCGTTCGTCGTGCGGCCGTTCGTGCGCGAGACCCTCGCGAACGTGATCGAGCGCGCGCTGTACAGACGGTGATGAAGGTACCGTTCACGATCCTGACCGGCTGGCTCGGTGCGGGCAAGACGACCGCGCTCAACCGCATGCTCGCCGCGCCACACGGGCGGAAGATCGCGGTGCTCGTCAACGAGCTCGGCCGGATCTCGATCGACACGCAGCTGATCCTGAACCGCGGCGGCGACGTGCTCGAGCTCGCCGGCGGCTGCGTGTGCTGCAAGGTCGACACGAAGAACGACCTGTGGGACGGGATCGCCGACATCGTCGCGCGCAGCGCGCCCGATCACGTCGTGCTCGAGACCACCGGCATCGCCGAGCCCGCGGCGATCCTCGAGGGGCTCGTGCGCGTGCCCGAGGCGGTGCGCGAGCAGATCGTGCCCGCCGGCGTCGTGTGCGTCGTCGATGCCGAGGCCGGCGCCGCCGCGCTCGACACCCGCGAGGAGGCGAGGGCGCAGGCGGCGAGCGCCGACCGCGTGCTGCTCGCCAAGCTCGACGTCGCGCCCGCCGGCGCGGTGCGCGCGGCCCACGCGCGGCTCGACGCGATCGCGGGCGAGGCCGAGCGGGCGGCGTTCCCCGCCGACGACGCCGGCGCGGTCGCGATGACGTCGTGGGTCGTCGAGAAGCGGCGGCTGCGCGCGTGGCACGGCAAGGACGATCACGAGCACGCGCACGCGCGCCACGGCCAGCTCGTCGCGGTCGCGTTCACCGACGACGCACCGCTCGTCGGCGAGCGCGTGCTCGCCGTGCTCGAGGCGCTCGGCGATCGCCTCGTCCGCGCCAAGGGCTTCGTCCACCTCGCCGGCGACGATCGCCGCGGCTTCGTCGAGCGCGCCGGCGTCCGCACCTCGCTCGAGACCCGCGACGCGTGGGGCGCCGCGCCGCGCAGGAGCGAGCTCGTGCTGATCGGCGACGGTCTCGACGAGGCCGCGGTGCGCCGCGCGCTGTGGGCGTGCCGGGCCAGAGAGGATTAGCCGCCAAGACGCCGAGGACGCCAAGACAGACGCCAAGCAGATCTTCTTTTCGAAGATCGCCTTGGCGTCTGTCTTGGCGTGCATGGCGTCTTGGCGGCCATTCCCTGCGCCGCGTCATGCCCACAGGTGTCAGCTGACCGGATCGGCCGGGCCCCTGGATAGTCGAGCTTCCAGCTCTGGATCCGAGGACATGCGTGCGTGGGGCGCCGGCCCTCCTGTTGCAAATTGCCCCTCCGCATGAGGGCAACCGTCGCCGCCACCTTCCTCGCCGGGCTCGCCGGGATCACCGCGTGCGCCTCCTCGACCGACCAGGGGCCGGATGCACCGCCGGTGCTGCAGGTCACCTCGCCGCAGCGCGGCGCGACGGTCGACGGCGACACGCTGATGGTCACCGGGACCGCGACCGGCGGCGCGGGCCTGACGGTCAGCGTCAACAACACGGCCGTGCCCGTCGGCAAGGACGGCTCGTTCACCGCGAGCGTGCCGGCGACGCCCGGCATCTCGATCATCGAGACCCACGCGCACGACAAGGCCGGCCACGACGTGCGCGACGTCCGCGCGGTGCTCGCCGGCACGCTCGCCGCGAGCGACGGCACCCACGCGGCGACGATCGCGGCGCACGCGAGCCCGGCGGCGCTCGCGTCGATCGGCAAGGCGGTCGCGAGCGACGCGAAGGCGGTCGACTACACCGCGATCGCGACGGCGCTCAACCCGGTCTACAACAACGGCGGCTGCCTCGGCGCGGTCGTCAACATCACGAGCGTGTCGGTCGGCAACATCGACGTCCAGCTGGTGCCGAAGGCCGGCGCGCTGGCGACGGCGGTCACGATCGACAACGTCGTCGTCAAGGCGCACGTCGACTTCAAGGTCGCGTGCATCGGCGGCTCGGATACGCTGACCGTCAGCTCGTCGGCGGCGCATCTCAGCGGCGATCTCGGTGTGACCGTCTCGGGCGGCAAGCTCGTGACGTCGCTGCCGAGCGCATCGGTCGCGCTCGACAACTTCAACCTGTCGGTCGGCGGCATCCCGAGCTCGGTCGTCGGCCTGTTCGAGGGCACGGTGAAGAGCAAGGTGCAGACCGCGCTGCAGAACGCGATCACGAGCAAGGTGCCGCCGATCGCGAATGCCAAGCTCGCCGGCCTGCTGGCGAAGCCGTTCGACGCGAAGCTGCTCGGCGTCGACAGCAAGCTGACGGTGACGCCGAAGACCGTGACCGTCGCGACGAGCGGCATGCTCGTCGCGGTCGACACCAAGGTCGCGGTCACCGGCGGCGCGGGCGGCGTGTTCCTCGAGCAGCCGGCGCCCGATCCGTCGATGCTGTCGAGCACGACGAAGGATCTCGGCCTCGCGATCGCGAACGACGTGCTGAACCAGCTGCTCGCCGGCCTGTGGGCCGCGGGCGCGTTCGACAAGACCGTGCCGATCGCGTCGGTCGGCCCGCTGGCCGGGCTCCTCGACTCCGACGCGACGCAGCTGAAGGTCTCGATCTCGCTGCCGCCGACGGTGCAGAGCGACGGCACCGGTAACCTGCAGCTCGCGATCGGCGACGCGATGATCCACGTCCAGGACGCATCGGGCACGGACCTGCAGACGATCGCGCTGTCGCTGCAGACGGGGCTCGCGGCAGGGCCGACGCAGAGCGGGACGCTGTCGCTCGCGCTCGGCACGCCGACGGTCTACGCGCAGGTGCTCGGCCAGGTCGACGACGGCTCGCGGCCGCTCACCGACATGCAGGTCGAGGGCATCGTCACCGGCGTGTGGGGCCTCGTGTCGCAGCAGGCGGGCGACGCGCTCGGCAAGCTGCCGATGCCCGCGATCGCCGGCGTCCAGCTCGGCGCGCCGACGGTCGACGCGGTGTCGAACTTCGTGGTCGCCGACATCCCCCTGAACTAGTGGATCCACGCGGCGGCGTGCACGCGGGTGAGCGCGGCGTCTCCGGCGACCAGGCCGGCGTCGTCGCCGTCGTGGATCGCGAGCCCGACGAGATCGCCGCCCGCGGGCGCGGCGCCGAACGCGGCGTCGACCGCGATCCATGCGCGGCCGGTCCAGCTGACGGCCCAGCGGTGGCGGACGAGCCGGTTGCCGTCGACGCGCAGCCCGGTGACGACGCGTGTCGGGATGCCGCGGCGCGCGGCGAGCGCGGCGTAAGCGAGCGCGAACGTCGTGCAGTCGCCGGCGGTCGCCTGCAGCGGATCGCGCGCGGGAGACGCACCGAGATCGGGCGTGATGCGGCCGCGCACCGCGGCGACGAGCACTCTGATGTCGTGGAGGTGATCGGGCCCGGGGGCGCCGTCGGGCAGCGCGCCGGGCAGCGCGGCGCCGAGCGCGACCTCGAGGCCATCGGGCGCGGGCCGCACGGCCTGGCCGGGCAGTGGCGGCAGCGCGAGCTCGCCGTCGAGCAGCAGGCGGTGCGTGCGGTGAGCGCCCGCGATCGGCAGCGCGGTCGCGGCGACGAGATCGACGGCCTCGAACGGCGCGCGGGCGGCCGCGGCGGTCGCCCGCAGCTCGATCACGCCCTCGCCGTCGACGACGCGCGCCGGCGCGCCGTCGCGATCGAGATCGATCGTCGCCTCGGCCATCGCCCGTGCCATCTGCAGCCGCGCGACGAGCCGGCCCGGCGCGACCGGCTCGATGCGGCCGTCGCCGGCGACGAACCCGCGCGCGGGCAGGAACACGCCGCCCTCGAAGTGACCGTCGCGGCGGACGACGAGCGGCACGAGCTCGGCCGGGACCGCGCCCGCGGGCAGCCGCGCTCCGCTCGACACGTGCCAGCCGTCGCCCGCGCGCACCGCCTCGGCGGCGCGCGTGCCGTCGTTCGCGCGCTCGACCCAGCGCACCCGGCGCGGCGCGAGCGCGACGTCGGCGTCGATCTCGATGTCGGTCGCGAGCGAGACCTCGGTGTCGCCGCGGAGGAACCGCAGCTGCTCGTCGCGCGACAGGTGCACGCCGCGCGCGGTCCACGTCTCGCGCTCGGTCGCGGTGCCGACGCGCGCGCCGCCGAGCCAGATCGTGTAGACGCGCGTCGCGTCGGGCGGCAGCGCGGCCGGCGCAGCGCTGGTGCGTGGCGGCGCTGGCGCTGCTGGCGGCGCCGCGCAGGCGACGAGCAGGCACATCCACGGCAACCGCACGAAAATGATCGTAGCGAGCCCGGCCGGTCGTGCGCTACTTCCGCTTGCGGCGCAGCCACACCCACGCGAACGCGGCCCACACGAGCGAGCCACCGGCCGCGCCGCCGCTGGCATCGCAGCAGCCGGCCTTCTTCTTGACCGGCGTCGTGTCGGCGGGGCTGGCGCCGTACACCTGGCCCTGCAGCGCGCCGCAGGCCGGGCCGGTGCATCCGAACTGGGCCTTGATGTTCGGCCACAGCTGGTCGCCGCAGGTGTCGTGCTCGGGCGTCCCCGCCGGGCACTCCGCGAGCGGCCCGTAGAGCTCGACGAACCGCCACACCTTCTGCCACGTGCCGCCGGCGTCGGCCGACTTCGCGACCGCCATGTTGTCGGGCGCCCAGTTCGCGCCGCAGCCGATCAGCGTGCCGTCGTCGCGCTGGCCGAGGCAGTTGAGCTGCGGCGGGTTCGCCATCGGGCCGAAGCTCTGGCCGCCGTTCGTCGACACGAACGAGCCGCCCATCTGGGTCGCGACGAGCACGGTGTTCGCGTCGCGGATCACGACGTCGCGGATCCCGTCGGTCGTCGCGAGCACCTCGGTCAGCGTCATGCCGGCGTCGGTCGAGCGGTACAGCCGGTCGCCGTTGGACTGGTTCGCGCCGATCGACGTGACGTACACGATGTCGGGGTTCTGCGGATCGACCGCGTTGACGATCACCGTCGGCACCGGGCCGTAGAGCACGCCGGCGAGCGCCGACTCGGTCCAGTGCGCGCCGTCGTCGTCGGTGTGCGCGAGGTGCGCGAGCGGCGCCATGCCGCCGTCGGGCAGCGCGCCGGCGACCTCGTAGCCGCCGACGTACACGCGCAGCGGGTTCGACTTCGCGATCTTGACGCTCTTCCACCAGATCGTCGCCGACAGCATGCCGCGCGCCTGGAACGTCGTGCCGCCGTCGGTCGACGAGTAGACGTTGTTCGACGCGCCGCTCGTCGCGGTGACGACCCACACCTCGCCGGTCGGGCCGATGTCGACCGAGTCCGTCCACGAGTCCGCGGGCAGCGAGGGATGCGTCGTGAACGTGCAGCCGCCGTCGCGGCTGACGCGCAGGCCCGCCGACGGCGACGTCGCGTAGATCGTGCCGTCGCTCGCGATCGCGTACTTCGGATCGAACGTGCCGCCGTAGCCGATGTTCTGCTCGCACACCCAGCTCATCGTGCAGCCGTCGTCGTGCGAGATCAGCAGGCCGAACGTGGTGCGCACGTACAGCGAGTGCGGATCGCCCGGCCTGAAGTAGACGCCGTTCGTCAGCGGCGGGCGGCCGTTCGCGTACGCGGTGCTCGTGACGAACATCACGGCGAGCGCGAGCGCGGACTTCATGGCCCGATACTACGCCAGCTCGGCAATCACGG